>NZ_RQGQ01000024.1 GCF_004770265.1 Leptospira congkakensis | reverse complement strand
ATAAAGGAAACCAATTACCTTTGTTAGAATTGTCGTCACGCTACGTTGTATATTGTAAAAGCTAAGTCACTAAAAACTTAGATCTACCATTGTTAACTCTCAAACCTCGCTAAGCTAGCGGGGTTTTTTTATGCAGTATGAGTGGTAGGGGATGAGACATAATTAGTATGCGAATCCACAAACCCCCGCCCGAGTTAGGGAGGAGGGGAGTGGCTCGTGGGAAGGTGCCAGTTTCCTCCCTAACACAAATCCTTTCTTTTCGAAACTAACATTCTCAAATCACCGATTTTATTTCTAATAAGTTCATGGTTAGGCGCAAAATAATAGAAATCTTACTTTCACTTGCTCAAGTTAGTTGCAAATTGGAATTCGATCCTTATTTGAATTTAAAGAGTGTCCATCTTTCTGACAGCATCAAATAGAGGAGCGTTCATTTCAGGGTCAATGATGTAAATGATCCTTTGCGTACTGGATGTTTGGCCAGCAAGGTCTATTACCGCTCTGCGTTTGTCTAAACGAATTTCGTTGATATCAAAATCAGCAATTCTATATTTGATCCCTTTTTTAAACAAAGGTTTGATGGTGCATAACCTTTGGATTTTTGGACGTGTCTGGAAACGATCAACTTCTAAAATTTTGCAAATATCGAAATGCGCCTGTTTTTCTGAATCGATCGACGCTGTTATGACGTAATCACCCACGTTGATAATATTCTGATTATTTGTTAAACTAGCACCAACATAGTCTAGTAAATGGCGAATGTTTCGATTGCTATAGGAAAAAAACGAATCATTCACTATCATTTTTAATGCTGTTGCTGAACTGAATGCAGGTCTCCATGGTTGGTTTGTTGTTAGGCTTGCATATTCGCTAGCAAGAGACAAAATTGCTATATCTTCTTCAAAATTGACTGAGTTTACATTCGATTCTTGGATTCTAAGTTGTGCATCTATATCAGCTACAATCATTTTTTTACTTGGGTCTTTAATAAATTTATCTCTAATTAACATTAACTTTTTAAATACAGTATTATTATCGGGGAAGTTATTGTTAATTGAATTCCCTCGAAATGGTCTATGATGGTTCAAAACTAGAGTGCGCATTTCTTGCGTGATTTCAGGTGCTGCAAGAGTCATTAGATAACTGATAATCGGATGTTGTTGGATTGCATTGTATTCTTCTTTTGTTAGATTTGGTTTGTCAGGTAATACTAATTTTGAATAACCAATATCCGCAAGAAAACTTGCAGTCATCACTGAAAGATGGTCTTTTTTATTTGGTTTGTTATCATCACCTACTCCGATCTTTTTGGTTCGGACTTTCATGCCCATGGCAACAATCGTTCGTTTGGTCATGAGTTCCGATTCAACTGGTACACCAGCATGATTCAAAATCTCTAATATATTAAATAACCCAGATTCAAAATCTGGATTGCTTGTGAAGTCATCTAAAACTTTTCCAATTGATTTGTGTACTCTGAGCGCATGTTCCGAATTAAAGGCCTCTTTTTTTAACTCTAAGATCAATGATTCGGTTTGTTTTGCAAATTCTGTTGTTTTGTCTGGATCAAAAAGTTTTGTTTGGCGAGGGTCTGTTGATTCTCCCGATGTAATTCGCAATTGTTTTGTGTCAGTTGTTAGGCAATAGGCTCCTTGCAACTCTATCTTCAAAAGTTTGCCAAAATCCTCTTCAGTTGCATTCTTTTTTTTTGCCATGATGAGTTTGCCGTTCCGATCATAAAGATCGAGTGGAATTTGTTTGCTCTTACGATAACTACTAAGCAGATCATCATTAAATTCAAATTTAGCAAGTTGGTCAGGGGAAATTATGGGAGAATCGCTCAAATTATATAGTCCGATTATTGTATGATTATCTAATGATATGAGACGAACATAATTGAATTATACCAATGATTGTCTGCATTTTATCGAGAAAATGGATCCTCCTATATGCGTGACAAATGCGGTTTAACGGAAGCAAGTTGGTTTAAAAGCGAATCTATTTATTGGTTTTGAAAACAAAGAAGGAATATCGAATCAATGGCAGACTGTCGAAATGTCTCAATGCCCTCCACCAGAAGAGGAGCGACCACCACCTCCAGATCGGTTACCTAACCGAGAAGAATTACGTTTTGAAGATAAAAGATTATCTGAATCACATTTCGAATGACAACCAATATAAAGAATTGGACAGGTTAGATTCATTTGGTTTGAATTTGTAGGACTAGGTTGTAAAGTGATCAGATAACAAAGTGCTTGGTCCGAGTCACATTTTCTTTTACAGCTTTCTGATGAATGATTAGTAAACGTGTTAGAACAATTAAAAAATAACAACAGAAAGCCTAGAGAAATGAATAACTTAGTTGAAAAAAATATAGTCTTCATTTCGCACCTTTTTCTATTAATAACCGAACAATCTCTTCCCTTTCTGAAAGGAGAATTTCAGATAAGGCGGTATGACCTTCATTTGTGACTAAATTAGGGTTTGCTCCTGCATCGAGTAATATCTTTACAATTCTCGGATAACGATTATAAGCTGCCATCATTAATGCTGTATGTCCATTTCTCGTTTTTGCATTTAAATCTACATTCATTGAAACAAATAGTGATACAATTTCAGTGTGACCTTCTTTTGAGGCAATCATAAGAGGTGTTAGTCTTTCAAAGGTATCTTCAGGTGAGTTTATATCATAACCTTGTTTGATAAGTTGTCTGACTCTTTCCGTATTTCCTGTTGCAACCTGGTAAAACAAATTCTGAAATCGATCTTCTGACCTGGTTTGTAGATTAGCACATTGAATTGTCAAAAGGAGAAAACTGAGCGCAAGGTAAATTGTTCGTTTCATGTTTGCATTTTCACATGACCGAAACCTATTTTAAATAGTGGTATTCCGCAAATGTGGGAAACTACTAAGTGTCCTTTGAAAAGAAGGATATTCTTTTCGTTTTCTAAAGCAGATTCCGATCGATTGGGAATCCAAAGCCAAAAATAAATATTTTGTTCGATCTAAAAACGAAGAGAAAATACACTCAATTTATTGCTTATATCACCATTGCTCAACGGTAGAGTTTCAAAATGATACAAATAGATTGATGACTGGTACTTGTGAATAAACCTAGACTGGTTGTGGTATGAGTGATTTTTTTAGGTCGAATGTTACAGAATGGATCCTTTGTTTTCTTGATTCAATATCTTTCATCGAAAATGGATCGCAAGAAAACAAATGTACTCTTACAAATCCAAAATCTATTTTTTGTTATTTTTGGGAATGGTCTTTTTTTAACTCGTTTTCTTGGCCTTTTTCTTAGCAGGTGGAGACTTTTTATTGTATTCGAGAGATAATTGAATCCAGTATTCAATTTCTTTTTTTGTTTTTATATCTTCTTCCTTAACAAAAACAAATCCTTTCATTAGGTGTCCGTTATGGATCATTGGCCGAGCCTTTTTCTTCGATAGAATGGATTCAACAGTTTCAGGATCAATTCTGCACATGATTTCATCAGTTCTAATGCAGACGCACATTTTACCCTTTACCATAAAACATAAACCGCCAAACATTTTTTTCTCTTCTACATCCGTCTGTCCTTCCATTAACTTCCGAACACGATCCAATAATTTCTCATTGATAGCCATATGTTTGAAAGAAATAGAAAATATTCGAGAACTGTAAACTTATTAAAAAAGATAAATCTCGTTGAGATGATTGTTTTGCTTTCGCGAGAGGGCAAGTCCTTGGTGGACAGATGCGCAGAATTCTTCCTGGGGATCTGACATCCTTGGTCTATCCTAATTCCGTCATTTTACAGAATTAATTATGTAGAATCTTTTCACATCTAGGATAGTAAGGGCGCGTTAGCAGTTGCGGATTTCGAACGAAGCCACGGATAGTTAGCCTCCAACTCTTGATCAAATGATATGTGACTTCGATTCATTTTTGGAAGAGAATCAAATTTTTGGGGACTCACCCAAGCAATGACCAAACATTTGGAAAGGTCACAATGTGAATGCGAGTCCCAATCCTCTCGCCTTACAGAGATGATGTTGGCTGGATAACGAACGTTTAAATGGATCAGGGCCAGGGAAAGTCAGTGCGGCGAAGTTCGACACCCTTCCATTGTAAGATTTTACCATCCTCTTTAATTGTAAAAGTATGATTGCCCCCAGTGGTATCATGAATCGTGACCGTAGAGGCTGAAACTGTGTAGGTACCAATGCCTTTCACGTCGGAGCCGGGTAAAATATAGGTCACTTTTTCCGTCGAGAAATCGAGTTGTCCTGCCTGCCCTGCACCTATGATTCCCCGTTTCTGTATACGTTCTGTCGGTTTACCCGCATAACTTTTTCCCGCAAGATCAAATGATGCACATTGCGTGCAAAAGAAAATGGCGACCGTAAATAAAATAAATCGAAGGATCATACCGCATCAGAGCGATTTCTGACTCCCCGTCAATAATCTTTTATCATCGGAAGCGAATCTTTTTTGATGCTTTAGGCTTTACTTTTAGGATTGATTATAAAAAATTCGACGCAAAGCGAATCGCTTAATTTTCTGTCCGAAAAAGTAGGATTACTATGAAAAACGTTGCCATCATATTTTTTGTCTGCCTGATCATCTGCAGCACCTCCATTTCTCCAAGCCAGGGTGGCAAACGAATGAGCTTTGTCAAACCACCCGCACAACCAACAGTCCTTGCACGCTCTGTTGAAGTCAAAGGCACTCGCTGGAAAAATGGCCAGACCATACGGATCCTATTTCTCGGCGGAACGAATTCCGACCGGCAGATGGTGCGTAGCACTGCCATCGAATGGACACGTTATGCGAATTTGTCTTTTGAATTTTTCGATTCTGTTAAGGAGCTCCGTGGGCAAAAATCCAATATACGAATTGATTTTGTACCAGGTGCCGGTGCAAATTCAGCAGTAGGCAAAGAGGCAGAATATTATAAGCAGAATGAACGGACGATGAATCTCGAATGGGTAGATGAAGCCACAATATTGCATGAATTTGGTCATGCGCTGGGTTTAGCTCACGAACACCAGAATCCAACCAATCAAGTGCGTTGGAATCGAAACGTAATTTTTGCCGATATGTCGCAGCAAGGATGGACGATCGATATGGTGGACGATTTTATTATTAAACCGCACGACCGCAATCACGTCAATTTCAGCCAATACGACCCCTTATCGATTATGGTCTACTCGTATCCCGAATCGTGGACCCTCGATGGTTCATCGGTAGACCTGAATGTCGAACTTTCTGAAATGGATAAGATCAATATTGCAAAAATGTACCCAGGCAAAACTTCTGAGGTCGAAGGATACCAGACTCCCGCCACGCCGGTCACACAAGCTCCCACAATATCGGGAGTCTCTGAAATCAATTGCCAGAATCTATCGAAAACGTCGTCAAAAGTCTCGGGCGCAAGCTCGTTCAGCATTGAAAATCATACGGAAGAAGTTCTTACTTTATATTGGTTGAACGCGGGCAAAAAAATCAAATACGCAACGATATATCCCGACAGCATACATGAACAACAAACCTATATCGGTCATCTCTGGGTCATTGACGTTAATTCACAGTGCAAACTGGCCTTCACCAGCAACTCAAAATCTAAGGGTAAGGTTGTGCTTGGCAAATCTGATTGATGAGTTTGGGACCCTGCCCGCATTACATGGGCAGGCGCTTCCATGAGACCAAGTAATTCTTAAAGTTAATTTTTCAGACCTTCTCTTTCTTTCCTCGTAACCAATAATACCGGATAACACCGATGCAAGCAAAGAAAGCGCAGACAAAAATGCCTGTGGTGGAAAAAATTCCAACGATATCTTTTGCACTGAAAACTTCCATTGGATTTGTGCCTATTTGCGAAAGCAAAGGATTTAGGATCCCCACCCAGACAACAAACACAAACATAAATGCGGCACCGCGGCCTGCCCAACGTCGAATGATTGTGGGATCGCCTGGTTCGATTTTCCCTCGGACGACTATGTAGTCTACTAACAGACCTAATGTGATTCCAAGGAATATTCCTTTGATAAGTCCCAGAATTCCAGAGATAGTGAGTAAGGAAAAAAACGACAGGACGATTAGAAAGAGGAATACAAGAAGGATGGTCAGTAGGAATGCTCCTCCCACTCGTGCGGCTGGCAAAGAACCCGATCCTAGTTCGATTGAAGAAAAGGCACTGGCAAATCCGCCAAGACCTGCGATGACTTCTGCTGCCAACGAAAAGAGAATGCTAAAGATAAATACAAAAATCCAAAGTTTTCGGCGCATTCGCTGATTTCATGTTCAGGACGGTTTCTCGCAAGCACTTTGTAAATTCAGAACTAACGATTCCTTATGTTTTCCCTCAAGTACAGTTCGCACGTAAATATCACCAGATCGAACTGATTTTTTAAAATTGATCTCTAAAAAGTTTAATCGAATTGCAGAATGAACGGAATGTGTTAAAATCCTTCCACCAAGTTTTGGGCTGGCTAAAGTTATGAAAAAAATAATTAACCTATTGTTTCTGGTCTTTCTTTTTTCCAATGTATCTCTTCGGAGTGAAACGATTCTACTCAAGTCGGGAGAAAAATGGGAAGGTTCCGTCTTAGCCCAAGATAAGGATTCTGTGACGATCAAACTCGCGGACGGTAAAACAAAAGTGTTTCCGAAATCGGTGATCCGAAAAGTTTCCTTTGGGACGAAGTCTGAATCTTCTGCTCTTAAAATAGAACCTCAGATTTCGGAGAAAGAAAAGAAGATCAAAGAAGAAAAAGAACTCGCAGAAATACATAAACAGGAAGAAGAGAATCAGAGAGCCAAGGAAGAAAAACAGAAAAAAAGAGAGGATCAACTTTCCAACGCAAAGCGACATTATCTAGAAGGTTCCTTTGGTGTCGGAAGTGGAGAGAGCCAATCGGAGCTCCGTCCTTTCTTTCAAACCATTCAGGTTGCTGGACTTCTTTTTAGCAGCGGCGGTCAAGCCGAACTACAATCCACTCCTTACAAAAGTAAAAATCAAAATGCCACAGCACGTTTGTTATATGCTTGGGACCGTTTTACCGTTGAGGTTCGTGGTACGGAAGCAAAAGGAAATTTAGACATTGGTGGCTTTCAAACTCTAGCTTACGGAGGTGGAGGCGGTTCTTCTTCCTCCAGTTCTGATAAAACTGTAAATGTTCTGTTTGGAAATGGTGAAACAAAGTTTCAAAAACTTTCTTCCAGGGTGGGTTTTTCTCCTTATCCACATCCGGTTTTGGATCTTCAAATTCTAGGAGGGCTGGAAAGAATTTGGACCAAGAGCAATCACGAAGTTGATAGTGTTGGCGGGATTACCTCCACCGGAATCAATCCCAGCCGAGTGAGTTATCGGGAAACAAACAATTCGTTCAAAGGTTATAGTCTTGGAATTGGATTCGAATGGAAATTTTGGGAAAGGTCTACTCTACAAGGACAGGTTTTGCATTTGGATATGCAGGGTCCGTCCTCGTTTCGAAGTAACGAATTTCGATTGGATACTACTCCTTTTCGATACAATCAATATGGCCTAGACTATCAATGGAAATCTACGGGAACCGAAGTGAATGTGAAATTCACAACAAAGGTCAAAGGTGATTTCAGTTTATTCGTGGAAGCGAGTAACATGACTATGAATAACAAATTAAAGTCAGGTTATATAACAGAAAACGAAGGTGGAGGAAATACAGATCCATCCCAAATTTTATTAAAAGTGTATGGTCCTCAAATATTAATTCCGATGTTATATGATTCGAAGACGATATTGTCATACGTTCAAGTTGGTGCAAACTATCGTTTTAATTTTTAGAATCATAAACTTGTTTTGGATCGTTCGTATATCGAAACAAGGATTCAAACTAAAAACAAATATTTGAACTCATTAGGGATAAATGTGAAAAATGACGTTGATCAGATTTATCCTTTTAATCGGAAAAAGTTTCCTTCTCGAGTCTCCATTTCTCTGCGGCTCTTAAAATTTCTTCAGCGAGCATTGTAAGTCCTGGGCCAGATTTTTTGCGATAACAGAGATAAAATTTTCTTTCTGCATTCCAATCTTCGAATTTAATTTTTTTTAGTTTTGGATTCATGGAATATTCAGATAAAAAACCGATTCCTAGTCCCGCTTCCAATGATTTGATCACGGATTCTACACTTCTCAGTTCCATGGCAATGTTAGAACTAAATTCTTTTGAAAACGATTTGATTTTCTTCTCCACTGCTTTTCTAAGGGCAGAACCTGGGTGGAAGAATACAAAGGATTGTTTTTTTAAGTCCTCGATTCTAATTTTCTTTTTTAGAAAGATCGGATGATCTTTTGCTGCACAAGGAAAGATTCTATCGGATAAAAATTCTAGAACATTTAAACTAGGGTCTGTAATGGGACCGGTCAAAATCCCGAGATCTACTTCTCCTTTTAACACAGCGTTCTTGGTTTCTGTAGCATCTCCTTCTCTGACCGAAAGAGAAAGTCCTGGTTTTGTTTTTAAGATTTCCTTTAAGATTTGCGGCAAAATCCAAGCAGAAACTGTCCCTCCCGCAGAAATAGAAAAGTTACCTTTGAGTTCATTTTCTTTAGAAAAGCCGTTTTGTATTTCTTCCCATAATTCTTTCATTCTAATCGAATATTGATAGAACCTTTCTCCTTCGCGTGTTAGGCGAACCGACCTTCCTCCTCTTTCCAAAACACTGACTCCCAATTCCTTTTCCAAAAGAAAAATCTGTCTAGAGAGGGCAGGTTGTGTTAATCCCAAACGAGATGCTGCCTTTTGGAATGTGCCTGATTCTGAGATTTCTAGAAAATAAACGATCTGTCTGAATTCCATACGACATATAACTTTTAGTTATATATTTTATAAAATCAATTTATTTGCATTATACCAATTAATTTGATACCTTATTTACTAAGAGGGAAATATGGGACAAACTCTATATGACAAAATTTGGGAAGGTCATCGGATCTCGGAGAATTCTGACTCTGAATCTATTTTATATGTGGATCGTCATATCCTACATGAAGTGACTTCCGCCCAAGCATTCGAAGGATTAAGAACTAAGAACAGGGACGTAAGAAGAAAGGATCTCACTTTTGGTGTTGTGGATCATAATGTTTCCACAAGAGATCGTAAGAACAGAGATGCAGCAGGACCTATTTCCCGATTGCAGATTGATACAATGGAGAAAAACTGCAAAGAATTTGGAATCCGTTTGTTTGGTCCGGAAGATCCAGAACAAGGGATTGTGCATGTTTTGGGTCCTGAGTTAGGATTCACAACTCCTGGATCTGTGATTGTATGCGGAGATTCTCATACCGCAACTCATGGAGCCTTTGGAGCTTTGGCTTTTGGAATCGGAACTAGCGAAGTGGAACATGTGCTTGCGACACAAACCCTCAAACAGGCGAAAACAAAATCAATGTCCGTTCGATTTATTGGGAAACCTGGATTTGGAATCACTGCAAAAGATGTAGTTCTAGCACTCATTGAAAAGATGGGAACCTCAGGTGGAAGAGGTTACACTTTAGAATATTCAGGAGAATGGATTCGTTCTCTTTCTATGGAAGGGAGAATGACTCTTTGTAATATGAGTATTGAAGCGGGAGCAAGGGCAAGTCTTGTGGCACCGGACCAAATCACATTTGATTATTTAAAAGATAGAAAACTTATCCCGAAAGGAAAAAGTTTTCAAGAAGCAATCGAATATTGGAAAACATTTTTTACAGATAAAGATGCCGTCTTTGATGAGATAATTGAATTAGATATTTCTAATATAGAACCTCAAGTCACTTGGGGAACAAATCCATCTCAATCTTTATCCATCGATGGAGTGATCCCAAATCCAGAAGAATTCCAAGATAAACGTGTTAGAGAAACAGCAGAGAATGCTTTAGCGTATATGGATTTAAAACCAGGAACTCCGATTTCGGAGATCAGAATTGATAAGGTATTCATTGGATCTTGTACAAATTCAAGGATAGAAGACTTACGATCTGCAGCAGTTGTTGCCAAAGGAAAAAAAGTCCATCCTAAGGTGCAGGCTTTGGTGGTTCCGGGTTCAGGTGCTGTGAAACGACAGGCTGAATCGGAAGGATTGGATCAAATTTTCAAAGAGGCCGGATTTGAATGGAGAGAACCTGGTTGTTCCCTTTGCCTTGCGATGAACGACGATGTATTAAAACCGGGGGAAAGATGTGCATCCACTTCTAACCGAAACTTCGAAGGAAGACAAGGTAGAGGAGGAAGGACTCATTTAGTCAGTCCTTCTATGGCCGCAGCCGCAGCAGTGACTGGAAAATTTGTAGATGTGAGGAAATTAAGATGAGTGTAAAAAATTGGACAATCCATACGGGAATTGCGGTACCTATCCCTAGAGAGGATATTGATACGGACCAAATACTTCCAAAACAATTTATGAAACTAATCGATAAAAAAGGTTTTGGAAAACATTTATTTCATGATTGGCGATATTTGGACTTAGAAGGAAAGAATCCAAATCCAGATTTCCTATTGAACCAGGATAGATTTAAAAATGCAAGTGTGCTCATCGCTGGAAAAAATTTTGGCTGTGGTTCGAGTAGAGAACACGCACCTTGGGCCCTTTCTGATTTCGGATTCCGAGCCATTTTGGCTCCCTCTTTTGCTGATATCTTTTCTATTAATTCTGCGAAGAATGGGATCGCTCTTATTCGATTGAAAGAAGAAGAGATCCATTCTCTAAATGCATGGGTTTCTAAAAATCCTGGATCTCAAATCTGGATCAATTTAGAAAATTTGGAAGTACAAGCGGGAGACGAAACATTCTTTTTCCATTTGGATTCTGCTTCCGTCAATCGGATCCGGAATGGTTTGGATGATATCGATATCACTCTAAAAAATGAAAGCGAGATCTTGGAATTCGAACGGTTACGAAAAACGGAAAAATCATTTTTGGAAGTGTGTTGGTAATTGATTCCAAAATCTAACCTGTTGTTGGTATATTAAATTTTATAATTACTTTGCGTAGTATTTTGTAGAATTTAGTCCAAGACCAAACTCTTATCCATTGTTAATTTTCTATCCTCGCTTTTAATAAGCGGGGTTTTTCTGTTCCAAGAGGGAGGGATGTATTTTTGAGTATAGCCCGTAAAACAATGCCGAATACAATAATCTGAATGGGTATAAATACTATATCCCATTGATTTTGATTTAGACTTCTGAGGTAGGGGCCATTTTGTACAAATGGGAACCTGATCGGATACCATGTAAGAACTGTTAGTGTTGTAACCACGAGTGTGTCTGCAAATCCAAAATAATAGTGGAGAACGTAACGTTTTTTGTGTAAGCGATAGAGGAAAAACATGGCAGCTAGGCTCAAGGGTTCAAGGAGCAGGTATTGTATACTATCAAAGGTTGGCAGCGATAAGAGTGCAATACGATAGGCAGCGTGACAATATATCCATTGTAATGGTGAGGATCGAAAGATAAAAAATCCTCGGTTAAATTCTGTTGTCTGGAAACGTTCTTTTGCCATTTCCTGGAGTAACCAGATGAGGAGGGCGAGACAAACAAAGCGACCGAAGAGCCCGCGATAAGTACCGCTATCGGGAGCGAAAACCATAACGAAAATATTTGCCACTGGTATTCCCCCAAATAATTGGACATTAAAATAAAGCCTTCGCGAAGGAGCAATATGAATCGCGAAAGAAGAGGC
>NZ_RQGQ01000023.1 GCF_004770265.1 Leptospira congkakensis | reverse complement strand
ATATGCCAAATTTCGTTCTCGTCAGGTTTCTTTATTTTACTTTTTTATTTATACGGAAGTCTGGATTAACAGTATATCTAACTCTTAACGCTTGTTGAACAAAGTCTCTCTTTGATTTACTTTGCTTCGTCTGTTGAAGAATTCTGGTGGGACTTCCAGTTCCATTTTACATACACTTTTTTACTCGTATGGCACACTGCAACTAACAGCGTCTTAACGCTTCACTTCGGGACACGCCCTCGTTCGGCCTTCGGCAAATTTCCCGCTCTCCCTAACGCCTACTACGCAGGCTCAGGGCGGGAAACTTCGTCAACACTAGTTCGTTATACGAAATTTGCGCAAATTTACTTTGTTAAATTAAAAATAAGGAAAAGTTTCTCTTGACAGTTCAAAGAAAATGTAATACAAGTGTATTACAGGATCAATATGATAAGTCTAAGATTACCAGAAGAGCTAGAAAAAAAACTTTCAGAAGTTGCAAAAATTGAAAACAAAAGTAAATCAGAAGTAATTAAAGAATCTTTAGTTTACTATATTGATAATTTTGCAAAACAACCTTCTGCCTATGAATTAGGTGAAAAGTATTTCGGTTTATATAAAAGTGGGATTTCTGACAAATCAACTAACCATCAAAAATATATTAAAGAAGCTTTAATCAAGAAACAAAAATGATTAAAGCCATTATTGATACTGGACCTATAGTTGCCTTCTTCGACGAATCAGATAATTATTGCCTACAATGCAGATCATTTCTTAAAAATTTTAAAGGCAAATTATTCACGACACTTGCGGTAGTTACCGAAGTATCTTACTTATTATCAGATAATAAAAGAATACAAAAGGCATTTATCGAATGGATTGATAACAATGCGATATCAATTTTAAATCAAGATAATGAACAATTTAGTTCAATTCTGTTTTATATGGAAAAATATTCCGATCGACCAATGGATTTTGCAGATGCTTCGCTTATGACAATTTCAGAGGTTTATGAAATTCCCAATATATTCACTTTAGATAGTGATTTCAGGTTTTATAAATCAAAAAAGGGAAAATCTTTAAAAATCATCAATGAAAGCATGATTAAAGGTTAATAAAGCGCAAACTTCGTATAACAGCGACTAACCGCTTCACTTCGGGACAAGCCCTCGTTCGGTCTACGACACATAGGCTTTTGTCACTCCTCTTGCTTACGCAAGCCTCGTGCCAATCCCTAACGTCCCGTTCGGGACTCAGGGCACAGCCTACGTCGGTTAGTCTAGTTCGTTAGTTGCAATATGCTAGATTTCGTTCTCGTCAGGTTTCTTTATTTTACTTTTTTATTTATACGGAAGTCTGGATTAATACTATATCTAACTCTTAACGCTTGTTGAACAAAGTCTCTCATTGATTTACGTTGCTTCGTCTGTTGAAGAATTCTGGTGGGACTTCCAGTTCCATTTTAC
>NZ_RQGQ01000022.1 GCF_004770265.1 Leptospira congkakensis | reverse complement strand
TCTCCTATTGTATTTAGAAAGTTATATGAAAAGCGATGTGCTTAATTTATTGTCCGAAATAAACGGGGAATACCAGTAGGAAAGATTGGAGCGGAAAGCGCGGTCGGTTAAGGCTTCGATTCTAATCCACCTAACCAATTCGAGGCGCCCAAATTCTTCAGTCTTTCCTAAACCTATTTCAATCTTCTTTAATCTCCAAACATCGCTGCATCCAGTTCCAAGTTTCCTTTGGTCTTTCGAAAGGAAAAAAATGTGTGAATTCAGGAAAGATCGTAACATCGGATTTGGGATGTACTTTCGCGAGTATGTTGGCATACTTCGGACTACAGACTTCAAATTTTTCTGGAATAGCTATATGGTTTTCGGTTTTGATGCCGTAGAAATTTTTAAAGACATGAAAGTGGGCATGTCCAAAGATCCGTGCTTCCACTCTTGGATCACAACAAAGTTTGACTTCCGTGTCGTTTCCAGTGCTGACAAAACAAGAGTTTAGATAATCCTCAAAGATGGAAGGTTCAAAGTTGGCAAAGGCTGGGAACTTTCGAAATGACCGCCTAACAAGTTCAATCGATTTGAAGTGGCTTCGTCTTTTTTTGGCACCTATGGCGAGCGGGTTGTCCAAAAATTTAGAAAGAAAAACCAATTTCCATCCCAAGATGACTGGATCCATCGCAAGAACCTTATCGAAACGATCCGGTTCCTTGGCAGCCGCAAGGAGAGAGGAAGCTCCTCCGAGTGAATGGCCGATGATATTTGTTTTGGTTATGGATTCGTGGTCAAGAAGGGCGAGGATTTGATCTCGAAACACATTCCAGTTATTAAATTTTAAACTAAACTCGGAACGCCCATGTCCTAAAAAATCAGGAGCGATGACTCGGTAGTGTTTTGATAATAATTGAAAGTAATAATTGTAACAGCCGGCACTATAGCCGTTGGCATGACAGAAAACGAGAACGGGACCCGGAGTTTCCGAATCTAAATAAGCACATTCCCAGTTTCTGAACCGAAAGGATTTTGATTTCATTTTTCTATTTGACCCTTCCCGATTTAGATCGGATTTTGTCTCTATCCCATGCAATTCCAGGTCATCCTCTTCTTCTGTATAGCCGTATTCTTTAATGCATTGGCTAATATTTTAATCAAATCTTCTTCTATGCAAGATCATACAAAAACGTTGTCAGGTGGTCTTTGGGATACAATCTTTACGGTGTTTAACCCATACTTTATCGGTGGGCTTGCCAGTTTCGGTTTGGCCTTACTTGGATATCGCTATGTTTTAGGAAAGGGTTTGAAACTTTCCCTCGCTTATCCTGTATTTACTTCAAGTGGTTTTATCATTGTTCTCATTGCATCCGCTATATTTTTTAAAGAACGATTGAATTTGACACAATGGTTAGGAATTGCATTTATATTGATAGGTGTTTGGTTAACCGCCTTGCAAATGTTTGATGTTAAATCTTGAAATCTAAATTCTTTTTTCTAAAACTAAAATTTTTATTTTTTTCCATTTTATTTCTTTTTGTATTAGTTTGTAAAAAAACAGATTCGGAGGTTGGTTCTGGATCTGATTCATTTGCCTTACAACCCCGTCCCAATGTTCTTTGGATTGTGATTGATTCCCTTCGTGGGGATATCATCGGCAAATATGGGGTGACACCTAACTTAGAATTGTTTCAAAAAAATGCGATTTCCTTTCAGTATCATTTAGTCAATGCTGCATGGACAAGACCATCCACACTTGTATTTTTTACAGGTAAATATGCATCGGCCAATCCTGTTAATTTTTGGGACTATCCTACACCAAAGTCAGAGGCCGAAGCTTTTTACAGGAGTGAAAAGAGGCCACTTCCCAAATTTTTAAAAGACCAATCTTTTGTTACTTATATGGTTGGGAACAATCCGTTTTTAACGGATAAATTTGGGTTAGGAGTGGACGTTGGTTTTGATCGATTATTCGATTTTTCCAATTATAGCGAAGACACAAAAAAAATTACTAAAAAAACTTTTGAAGTATTGGAAGAAATTTCGTTAGAGAAAAAACCATTCTTTCTGTTTTTAAATTATAACGACCCACACAAACCTTACACACCGCCACCTGGATTTACGGATCGAATCAAAACGAACGAAGTTTTGGATGAAAAGAAAACAAATTATCTTGGAGAAGTTGCTTTTGTCGATGAGGAGCTTGGAAAAGTTTTTGAAGAACTAAAAAACAAAAATCTTTGGGAGAATACTCTCATCCTCATTACAGCTGACCATGGTGAGGTGATGTTTGCGGGCCATGCCATTTCTCCTTTTACAGGAACCAATACATATTACGGACATGGACAGGATTTGTTTTTGGAAAATATCCATGTTCCGTTACTCATCAAACTCCCAGGTAAGTCGGGAAAACTATCCATCAAAGAAATGACAAGATCGATTGATTTGTTCCCAACGATTTTGGATTATCTTGGATTCGCCACTCCGAGTATGATACAAGGTAAATCTTTAAAACCATTGATTGAAAATCGCGAAACCACAAAACGAACGTACTACGGTGAAACTAGATTCACACAAGGATATGGGGAAGGATCAGAATTTCTTTTACAAAGATCCTACCGGTTTCACGAACTCGGAAAATTTTGGCAAGGTTCTGTGGGAAGTGAATTCTATTTGTATTCGGATACAAAAAAAGACCCTAACCAAGAAAATCCATTACGAATAGCAAACATCTCCACGATTCAGGATATGAAACTCAAACCTGATTTGGAAAAGAAAATCCTAAGGTTTTGGAAACAAATTCGTTCGATGGAACCTAAACTTCCATTGTATCATCTTTCCATCCAACCAGAGTCAAAAGATACAGAAATACAAATTCGGGTACCAAGCGGAACCATTCGGATGGCAACTTATCCAAAAGATGTTTTTCTTGAAGAACATGGTAAGTTGATACAAATCCAAACCAAACGATTAGAACCTTTTGAAATTAGTTTCGAAGTGTATCCTGATGTGAGTTTTCCCGAATTTACTGTTTGGTTTTCAAAAAAACAAATTCCAAAATCAGAAATTTTTACAGGTTACTTTGGTCTCAGTATGGCATCTTGTAATACCAACTGTGATTTGTTATATGAATCCGGAGCAAAACGACCTATGTTTATTCCGAAAGCAAAGGTTTATTTTTGGAAGGAAGGTGGACAAAAAAAATCTTATTCATCCAAACAAGAATTAGGAACGGATGCTTTGGAGATTTTAAAGAAACAAGGATATGTGCAGTAGAGGAGGATGATTTGAATCAATCGTTATCTTGATTTGTTACAGAAACATTTGGCAAAGATTCACCGTTGAACCCACTCCCTCCACCACTGAGCGATCCAAATAAAATTGAATAAGCCATATTCCCATCCACAAGAAAGTCATCCACTCCTGTAAGGACTACGTTTTGGTACGTATTCCAATCGCTCGAAGTAAAAACCAAACTAGAAACAGAACTTGTTCCTTCGGCAACATTCGAACTTGAGACGGGAATGGTAACATTCGAGATAGGTCTCGCACGCAAACGAACTTGGAACCTTGATTGGCCACCAAGTTCCGTTGTGATTAAGTTAGGTGAAGTAACAAGTCCACCAGAACTATTGGCTGAAGTTCCACAAACATTCATTGGATTTGGATCGGTGCAAGGAACAATATCATAAATATAATTGATATGTGTGGCAGAGATAGAAAGAGGGGTGAGAGCACTATAAATCGTCGAAGGTGTGAACCCTGTGCCTGTTTCTCCGGAGGTCACTACAGAGGCAATGGTATAACTCACGTCACCGAGGGCGGCAGTATCAAGTCCAGTAACAGTGACTAGTTGGCCTGAACCAAAATTACTGGGTGTGAATGTAAGTGGAGCTGTGGGAAAACTCACTAGTCCGCCAGGAGTTGTGTTAAAGTTTACGGTGACATTCGTTGTGGGTTGCGAATCCAAATGAATGTAAAATTCAGAAGAGGCTCCTGATTGGGAGGTAATGACATTGGTTGGAGTAAAACCTGATGTTGTGATACCTGCACTATCATTATCGTTCAATGTGAGCATTGGATAATTAGAGGATGGGTAAGGATTCACTCCATTATAAAATCCATCGGTGGAAGAAAGGATTCCTACAACAATGGGGCAAGATACGTTTCCATCATCCACTGCATCATCATTGGGGGTTATAGTGATTGTGTTATGTGATCCAATCGTATTCCAATTGGCACTTGTGATCGTTAGAGAAGTCGTTGAGATTGAAAATTGTGGGACGTCAGGTGCCACAATCAATTGGCAAGGGAAGGTTGTTGTTACCGAAATGGGAACCGTGACATCATCTGTAGGTGTTTGGCTGAGAAGGACATAGATAGGGAAGGATGCCGAGTTTTCGGCTCTGGTCATACTCATTGGTGTGACCACAGTCACTGGATTCTCCGATGTGCTATAATTTACAAGTGTGGCCGTGGTTCCCGTACTTCCGACAAAACTAACATACCAAGAGGGCATAGAACCTGTTTCTGTTCCATTCACTGTGATATTATAACTTACGTTCCCATCAGTTAAAATATCGGAAACACCTTGGATTTCTACAGGAACGGATGTACTCCAATTGGTTTCATCAAAGAGATACTGCTTGGAACTAACAGGCGTTCCTCCATCATTAATCATCCCTTCCGTGGCATCAGAAGTTGCTACCGTTACGGTGACTTGGTTTCCTGGAATGGGTCGACTTCCGAGTCTAAGACTATACATCGCCGATTGTCCTGCCTCTGTTGTGAAGTAAGGTTGGCCCGCATTTAAAGTGAATAGAATGCTCGGAGAAGGATTGTCATCGTCTGTAATATTGATGGTGATGTCAGGCGGATTCATTCCTTCATAATCGGTTCCTGATCCCGTGATGATACCTAATGTAAGTATATGGGTTCTTGTATTGATTTCATTGATGGAATCATTGACCACAACAACAGTCACAGTTTGTGCTGTTGAAAAATTGGTATGAGTGAATGTCAAACTTGTTGGGGAAAATGTATACTGCACACTGTCTGGTAAATTAAAGGTTTCCCCTGAAATCGGAATGGTGACGGAACCTGCGGCACAAGCTGCTAAATTGGCGGGAGTGTCACAGGGTGCTGAATTCAAACGAACGGTAAAGGTTCCATCGCTTCCACCTTCGGTAAGGTTCAGTGTTGTAGATGAAATTGTAAAACCAGCTGTATCATTGTCGATAATGGTGATCACCAAATCACCGCTAGCTTCTGTATACCCAGGAAGAGTGCCTGTAGGATAGAGTCCAGTAAAATAAGAACCACTTGCTTGTGGAATGTGAATCGTTACGGGGATGTTTCCATCGTCAAAGGAATCGGAAACAGAACGGATTGTCACCACTTGTACCACATTCCATCCGCTATCACTGGTATTACCGGAATAATTTGCTGCCTGTCCATTTGTGGGTGTAAAGGTAAGAGTTCTGGATGCGGCAATACCAGAAGAACTATTGAGTAATACCGCCTCTGTTCCATCAGAGGAAGTAATTGGCCCAATGGTAACATTGGCATTTGGTTTTAGAGAAAGCCTAATTTCAAATGTGATGGTAGAGGTTCCATTTTCCAACATGGAAGAAGCTGAAAGATTTTGAATCCGAACCAATGGTTCATTGCTATCTGTATTGATTGCAGTGACGGCGGGTATAGAGATAGAATTGTATTTTGGATCTGCCGATACAGAATTTCCAAAAGTGATGTTTACATTTTGATCCCCGTCATCCACTCCATCTAACACGGAAGTGATGGTGACAGTTTGTGGGGTGTTCCAATTTCCTGAGGTAAAGTTTAAGGAATTGGGAGAAACCGTTATTTCAGAAGTATTGCTGGATGTGATGCTCGGGATACTGACAGAGTTTGTTGGTTCTGAATTTAAAACTACCGTAAAGGTTTCCGTCGAAGGAGTTCCATTTTCATGAACCACGAGTCCACCGACTGGTGTGACGGTAAAGCCTGCCGTGTCATCATCAGTTACCAAAATGGTAACTGATGCCGGTGGTGATACTGAATTGTAAACTGGATCGGCGGATCCTCCTGTATCTACAGTTCCAAACTGCAAGGTGACAGATCTTGTGTCTTCATCAATGGAATTGTTATTTGTAGTTACGTTTATGTATTGGTCTACATTCCAATTGGCATTGGTAAAAACTAGGTTTGTGGTATTGATATTGGTGATGGTATTGTTTTCTGAAATTCCTGTGAGTGTTACGGTAAATCCGGGCGGTGGTTGAGACAAAAGATGGATGGCAAAAGATAAGTTTCCCCCATTTTCAGAAATTGTCAAACTACCTGGGGAAGTGAGTACAAATCCAGGGACATCGTCATCCGTATTAGTTACAGAAGGAAATACCGGACCCGCCAAACCATTGTAATCCGTATCAGCGGAAACAGAGGCACCGGTTACGATAGTAACTGTTTTTGGTCCATCCACAATAAAATCATTCACACCAGTCACAGTGACAATTTGGGGAGTAAACCATGTTCCCGGTGCAAAAGTGAGAGAAGAAGGGGAAGCTGTTCCTTCTGAACTTGGAGTGGCTACGATCGAAGGAATCGTTACCGAACTTGTAGGCAAAGTATTCATCACCACAGCAAAACTGACAGCCCCACCAGCCTCTGTAGTTGTAAGGCCAGATAAATTCACAACAGTGAACCCAGCTACATCATCATCCACATTAGTTCCGGTAATGACAGGAATTGGTTTTCCCATATAAGCAGGGTCATTAGAAACAGTTGGATCTGCTGAGATTTGAAATGTACTATCATCTACACTAAAGTCATCTACACCAGTGACAATAATTGTTTGAGGCACATTCCAATTGTTAGGTGTGAATACAAGTTCTACTGCTGCAACAGTTGCTTCGGTTGTATCACTTGAAACAAAATTCCGAATGATGACATCTTGCATTGGTCTTGTTTGTAAAACATAAGCAATGGTTCCCGTTTCTCCAGTTTCCGATGTGAGGAGACCAAAAGTAGGACTCGCTGCCACACCGGAAGTTTCATCATCCGTATTGACAACGAGTAATACGGGAAGTCCTTGTGCAGAAAACCGAATGTCTGTTGTAAATATACTTCCCAGTTGGACTCTATAATTTTGATTTCCATCTGCAATTAAATCATCAACGCCCGCCAAACGAACGCTTTGTGGTATGTCCCAATTGTTACTAGTAAATTCAAGATAAGTTGCTGATAATAATACACCTTCGGTGGGATCAGAAACGGTGATGGGACCAATTCTTACTGAACTGTTCGGCTCTATGTTCAAACGAACTGTGAATTCTGCTTGTTTTCCATTTTCACTCGTGAATAAAAAATTTGGAGCTTCGTAAATAACGGAACCTTGTCCGGTTGTGGAAACAAAGAAAGAACCGAATAACATCAGAAAATTATGGGGTGTTATGGATTGGCAAGAGACTGTAAAGGTGGAGAACACGAGGAAAATGATGGAAATACAGACTCTGAACATGATTCCCTTTTGTACTCGTATCGGTTCCAGTTAGGGTTCTCCCTTTATATATTACGAGAGAAATAGCTTAATTTAGAAAAAAATTTCCAGGATTCCCAATAAAACAAAATGAGCCAAAATCAAAACCAATCATCCAAAGGACCACTCGCTGGTGTGAAAGTTGTCGACTTATCCTTACTCCTTCCAGGCCCCTTATGTTCACAACATTTAGCAGATATGGGAGCGGAAGTGATCAAAATCGAAAACCCAAGAGCTTATGATGGGTCTCGTGCAATGTTCAAAGGCAAAACAGGATATCCCGCTTTGTACATGATGTTGAATCGAAATAAAAAAGCGATCACACTGAATCTAAAAAGAGAGCAAGCCAAAGAAATTCTTTTTAAACTTTTAGAAGATGCAGACATTTTGCTCGAAGGATTCCGTCCCGATGGAATGGATAAAATGGGAATCGGTTATGATGTCTTAAAAGAAAAATTTCCACGTTTGATTTACTGTGGAATTTCTGGCTACGGAATCTCGGGTAAATACGTAGACTTTGCAGGACATGATTTGAATTACTTAGCAGTGTCTGGAGTCCTTGACCAAACTGGAAATCCTCCAAGGCCTGCTGGTTTTCAATTAGCAGATGTGGGAGGAGGAACACTCACAGCCCTTTCTGCAATTCTTGCTGCTCTTTACTTCAGAGAAAAAACAGGCAAAGGACAACGGATTGATATTTCTATGACAGATGCATCTCTCCAGTTTCTTTCGTTATACGGTGGAATTTTATCTTCTTCGGAAAAATCTCCTGAAGCAGGGAATGATATTTTATCAGGTAAATTACCAAACTATAATGTTTATGAAACGAAAGAAGGTCGGTATGTAGCACTCGGTGCCTTAGAAGATATGTTCTTCCAAACTTTTTTACGGGCAGCAGGAATGGAAAACTTAACCAAAGACCATCCGATGAACGAAGAAAACATTCCAATCATTAAACAAAAGTTAACCGATTATTTCAAATCCAAAACCTATTCCGATTTGCAACCTATCTTCGACAATACGGATGCTTGCCTTTCTCCTATTCTCAATATGAAGGAAGTTTCAGAAGATCCACATATGAAAGAACGTGGTATGGTGATCGAAAGAAACCATCCCAAATATGGACCAATTTTACAATTTGGTTCTCCATTTCATTTTTCAGAAACTCCCTTTGTCTACAGAAACGATCCGCCAGAACATGGGGAACATACAGAAGAGATTTTGGGTGGTTTGGGGTTTCCTAAAGAGAAAATTGCGGAGTTTAAAAAAGACCGAGTGATCTAGCACCTCCCTTGCTTTTTTTTCGTAATTTCTTTATTTTGTCCCAGGGGGGAGGTAAACTCTCCCTAAACCTACAGTATGAAGTTATTACAAGTTTCCGACCTCCATCTTTCCCAAAATTCCCCCGAAGAACAGAGATATTCTCTTTCCGTATTACGAGAAATTTTACAAACTGCGGAATCAACAAAATGTGACCGCATTTTATTTTGCGGAGATCTTTTTAATACCTTCCCTGATTTAGAAGCACTCCGCTCTGACTTCTTAAAAGAAGTTTCTTCTTATTCGGGAATCATTTATTTTCTTCCCGGGAATCATGAAATCCTTGAGAAAAAAGGAAAAAACAACCGTTATGCGGACTATGACTGGTCTTCGAAGGTAAAAGTTTTGGACAGAACTCCTTATTTTTTATTTGAAGACAACGGAATCGAATTTTTATCCATCCCTCACCAAGAAAACTATTCTGAACTTTTACTTTCTCCTCCACTGGCAAAACAAACAAAACTAAGAATTGGTATAGCTCATGGAACTGTTTCCGGAATGAGTTTTACTGGCCTAAGTGAGGAAGAAGAAGAGGGAGGATCCTATTTAGATCCTCATCTCATTCAAAACTTGGGATTGGATTATCTTGCCATTGGACATTTACACCGTGCACGTACAGGTATGATTGGGAAGTGTGAGGTTGGTTATGCGGGATCTTCTCGCGTTTGGAGAAAAGGGGAGTTGGGAAAAAGAGGTGGAATTTTCATCCATGTTGATGGATCGAAGGTTCGTACAGAATCCGTTTATTGGAAGTCCGCTGGTGAATATAGAGAAATCTTAGTTTCCTTAGATACGGAAGGAAAACCAGAAGAAAGTATCGAAACTTATTTGGATGGAACAAACCCTGAGGATTGGATTGTATTTCGTTTTCTTGGATATGTTGACTCCATGGTAGAAAAACAAAAATTCCAAGAAGAAGTTCAACGCGTTTGGAAATCAAAATTTCGAATTTTGGAATTTGATCCCGATGAATCCCAAATCACTGTCATTCAACATCTTTCTGAAAATGAATTTGTGAAACAATTCCTTGATAAAATGAATGAAAGAAAAGAACAAATGGATCCTCTCCATTGGAAACATACAAGGGTCACTGGGATTCGATTGATTTTAGAAGGAAAGAAAAACCGATGAAATTAAAGATAGAAAACTTCGGAATCTTTTCTAAAAAAGAATTTCCAATCGAAAGAGTGACTGTGTTCACAGGGCCCAATGAATCGGGAAAAACAACCATCCTGGATGCTTTTGTTTCCGCTCTTGTCAAAGTGGCGGGAAGCACAAAATTTGGTGCCCTTCTCAACGCCAGATACAAAGCTGAAAGAAACTCTGATTTGGGAATTCCCAAACTTACCTTATCTCCCAATTTGTTTTTGAATTCCCTCGTGATTCGTGAAGGGAATATGGATGTCGGCTCCGAAAAGGAACTGATCACTACAATAGAACAAACGATATTTGATAGTGGTTATAATCCAGAAAAACTATTGGAACAAGTAGAACAACTTTCTGCTAAAACTGGAACAAGAAAATCAGCCAAAGAATGGAATTTGGCTTTGTCTGAATTAAATATAGCCAAGCAAAAGTTTGATGATTCTGAATTTTCTTTGAATAGAATTTCTTCTCAATTTGTTGATTTGCCTATTTGGGAAACGGAACGGCAAAAAATAAAATTAGATCTAACAAATTTTGAATCGGAACTAACCAAACTACAAACGGAACTTCTCGAGTTTAAAGAAACAGAACAACACAACGAAATAGATCGTGTGTATGGGCAACTATTACAATGGGAAACTTTGGAATCGGGCTCCAAACAAGATGAAAAAATTCTAAAGTCAGGTTGGGATCAAAAATCCAAAAATTTGGATGGAGAAATCAAATCACTGGAACAAAAACGAAATTTATCTAAAGAGAGACTTGTCAGTTTAGAATCAAAATTAGAATCTTCTTCCACCCAAAAAAAACAAATCGAACAAAAATCTAAAAAATTAGAGTCCTATTTCGATTATTTTGAAACTTGGAAACAAATGGTTCGAAGGTTTCAAGAAGAATCTCCTGTGATCCAAAAAACAATTTGGAATCCATTATACAGAAGTTTGGCGGGAGGATTTGGTGTTTTAGGAATTTTTTCCCTGATTTTTTCTATATTTTCAGGATTCGATGGTTGGATTTACATTTTGCCAACATTATTTTTAGTATTATCTCTTTATTTTGTTTTCCGTGCCAAAGAAATCAAACTAGAAAAAGATGAACCGAAATGGAATGAGATGGTTCGCCGCATCGCAACGGAGATGGAAACAAAAACCTTGGGTGAGTGGAAACCCGAATCCTTAACATTGGATTCTTTGTCTTTATGTTTCCAAAGGTATGAAAGAGAATACACAAAACAAAAATTGGAATCAGAAGGTTTTGGTTCTACCCTGTCTTCGCTGGAAGAAGAAATCACTGGGCTTCGCGGAGAAGATAAAAAAATAAGTGAAAACATTTTGGAAAAAGAGAAGGAACTTGCAGGTGTTTGGCGAGATGCGGGAGTACAATCCTTATCTGAACTTTCCGAATTGTATGTTCAAATTCGATTGAAACAAGAGAAATTAAATACTCTCACCGAGTCCTTAAAAACCGAATCCAAAAAATGGGGAACCGCCGATTTAGGGGAACTCAAACTTAAAACAAAAGAAAAAGTATCTGACTTGGAAAAAAAAGGAATTTCTAAAACCTTTTCTTCCGAAGACAGAGCCACCAAACAAAAATTAGAGAATCGAATCCAAACCCTTTCCGAAAAAATCCGCGAATTAGAACGAAGTGTAATTGAACTAGAAAAAAAGTTAGATACGGGAAAAGCTGTTTTGGAATCACAAATGGTTCCTGCCCAAAAAGAATGGGAAACAAACAAACGTAACCTAGAGATCAAAGAAAAATGGAAAAATGATTTGGATCGAAACTTTCAAAGTTTGGAAGTGTTATCAGAAATATTTTCCGAGATGCAAGTCGAAAGCACGGACAAAATGTCCTCCCTTGTAAAATCACTACAATCAAGAATGGATGCTTTAAAAGGATCACTTCCCTCAAAACAAATCCAGTGGAATGGTTTCTCTGACGAAATCCAAATCACCACAGATTCTTCTAGTAATCGTTTTCGTTTCGAAAATTTATCCACAGGAACCAAAGAACAAATTTCATTTGTTCTTCGTTTGGAATATGCCTTCCGGATTGGAAAACAATTCAACTTACCATTTTTGCTTTTGGATGAACCATTTCGACATATGGATGCGGAAAGACGTGATTCTGCTCTCGCATACACACTTCAATGTTTAACAAATGCAGAGGAAGAATGGAAGGTAGTATTTTTTAGTTTTGATGGTGAGTTAGTTTCTAAGATAAAAGTTTTGGCAGATGGTTTGAAACTTCCCTGCCAAATCCATGAATTGACTAAACGAGTTTCTTAGCTTCCGCAAGAACCGTATCGTAATTAGGTTCACTGCCTATTTCCGGTACGAGTTCTGTATATCTTACGATATCATCTTTATCCACAACAAAAACAGCACGTGCGGAAAGACCAGCAAGTGGGCCAGCAGCAATATGAGTTCCGTAATTTTTGGAAAAAGAAAAATCTTTAAACTGAGATCCTGTGATTAAGTTTTCAGAATCAATTCCTTCTGTGGAACAAAAACGTTTCATCGCAAAAGGAAGGTCACCAGAAATGATAAGGGTGGTGATTCCATTTTCTTTCGCTGCTTTTTCGTTAAACTTTTTTGTTTCGAGGGCACAAACTGCTGTATCCAAACTAGGAACTGCAACGAGAATTTTTACCTTTCCTGAAAGGTCTTTTAGAGTAAGATCACCTAGATCTTGTTTTGCGACTCGGAAATCAGGAGCTTTGTCCCCTGGTTTGGGAATGTTTCCTTCTAGGGGAACGGGATTTCCTTTGAGAGTTACTTGGGCCATGATTGTCTCCTTT
Organism: Leptospira congkakensis; assembly: GCF_004770265.1. Taxonomy (NCBI): domain Bacteria; kingdom Pseudomonadati; phylum Spirochaetota; class Leptospiria; order Leptospirales; family Leptospiraceae; genus Leptospira; species Leptospira congkakensis. Next base: position 83,791 of record NZ_RQGQ01000022.1, on the reverse strand, counting down.
GTATTTAGATTAATTCTAGTCTTTCAGTGAATGGATTCTTCGGGAAGGATTTTTTCCATCCAAACTAAAGATTCTGAAAGTTCTCCTTTTCGAATGGTAGCTGCCAAATGGTGCACCCGATCCAAAAGCCAAGAAGGTGAAACCTCAGTGATCTCTTGAAAGGCATTTAGTTCTTCATTATTTAAGGATCCATCGAATGAGGAACAGAGGGCAAAAATGACAATGGGCCATTTCCTTTCTTCTTCTGTTAAATTTTGGAAGGAAAGGACAAATTCATTCCAATCGTCTAGGTTTGTTAGTTTGTCTTTATTTGGCAAAAGACCAATCAACCCAAAAAGCAAATATTCAAAGTTAGGGTGGAATGTTTTTGTATAAACAATCGAGATGGCAACAGAACGGACCGCTGATTCTATCAATTCTTTTCTGCGGCTTTTGGATTTGATTTTTAGCAACATGGCATCGGATAATTTTCTTGTGATGATCCTTTTGCGAAGTTCATAAAGGATCATATATGTAGTTAAACTATCCCAAATTCCCGTGACTGGTCCCGATATGTATTCAATTAAAAATCGAAGTCCTGTCCTTCCTAAAAAAACCTTTAATATGAGTTTGGCGAATATATTGGAAAGGAACACTTTACTTTTATACAATATTGTTCGGAAAAATAAGGCCTTTTCGTTCAGATGTTTATAAGGATCAATTCCATACAATCGGAATCGTGGATCAGGGATTTCTAAAACCAACCTTGCCATCATACCTGGAATGGGTGTGATGAGTTCTGGTTCTTCAGCAAGTTCAATGTCCGCGTACTGCGCCATTCGAAACGAAAGATAAAACCCTAATCGAAAGAGAAGGTAAAATTCGATGATGGTCAGAAGAGCCAAAAGAAAAATAAATCCAGAAAGTGCAGAATAAGAGAGATTGGAAAGAGGCCAAAATCGGAGGGGAGGAAGGAAGGTGCAGAGAGCAACGAAAGCGACCGATGGTAAAAATCCAATCCAAAAGGACCAAAAAATTCCCCAGAGGATGATGATTCTAGAATGATAAGCAAAACTTTTTCCGGAATCTTTGGGTTTTTTTGAATGTGAGTGAATTCGAATGAGAACCCGACGTCCCCACTGTTCTAAAAAACCTGGTTTGTAACGTTCTGTACTCATTTTTTTTTGCAACCGAATTCTGGCTTTAGGACTCCCACACCATGAAACAGGAATTCTCTATGACGACACAAGCTGAAATCAAAACGACGGCCCCCATTGATTGGGTCACAATGATATTTTTACTCACTTCTCCTTTAGTAGGAATCTTTGGAACTCTCTACCTTTATCTTTATGGTTCCATCCACCTCGGCACTTGGGCCTTGTTTGTATTCTATTTCTTCGCAACTGGAATGGGTATTACTGTTGGATACCATAGACTTTTTTCACACAAAGCCTATGAAGCAAAATCCCCCATCAAACTTTTGTTACTTCTTTTTGGAGCCGCGGCTTTTCAATCGACTGCTCTTGAATGGAGCGAAGACCACCGCATCCACCATAGATTTGTAGATACAGACAAAGACCCATATTCTATCAAAAAAGGATTTTGGTTTGCTCATATTGGTTGGTTGTTTCGCAAACGTAAGTATGTTCAAAATGGGGTTCAAGATTTGGTGAATGACCCTCTCGTTCTTTGGCAACATAAACATTTTTATTCTATCTCTATCTTTATGTGTTTTTTCCTTCCCGGGTTTATCACAATGCTCTGGGGTTCATTTTTAGAAGGATTTTTTGTCGCAGGGTTTCTCCGACTCTTTGTGGTTCACCAATTTACATTTTTTATCAATAGTGCTTGTCATGTTTGGGGAGAACGAACTTTTTCCAAAGAACAAACGGCGAGGGACAATTGGATTATCGCCTTTTTCACGTTTGGTGAAGGATTTCATAACTTCCATCACGAATTTCAGGCAGATTACCGAAATGGGATTCGTTGGTTTGACTATGATCCATCCAAATGGATGATCAAAGGTTTGTCTTATCTTGGTCTTACTTATAACTTAAAAAAAGTTTCAGAAGAAAAAATTCTCCAAAAAACAATGTATCTAAAGGAAAAAGAAACCTTAAATCAATTTGCAAACTTGGAAGAATCAAAACTTCGTCACTGGGAAGAACAACTTGCCAACCTTCGTGAAACAACTTTGTTGGAATTCCAAAATTGGACAAAAGCAAAACAAAACTCTAATGCGGAAGAGGCTGGTATTTTGCGTCAGAACTTTGAAAAAACAAAAGAAAACTGGGAAAAACTCCTGAGCCAACCAGGGAAACCTCTGTTTTCTTAACCACGAATTTCCCGAAAGATTTCTTTTGGGATACTTGGAACATCTCCAGGGCCAACTAACGGTAAATAAACCATAAACCTGGTTTTTCCTGGAGAGGATTCTACTTCTATCCTTCCTTTGTGTTTTTCGATGATTCCTTTCACAATCCCGAGCCCAAGCCCTGTACCTTCTCCCTGGTCTTTGGTTGTGAAAAACGGATCCCAAATTTTGTCTTTGATTTCAGAGGGAATTCCTGACCCATTGTCTTCGAAACTAATCAATACATAATCTTCACCAACCATTCTAGAAGAGATCACTAGTTTTGGATGTTCGATTTTTTTCATCGCATGGATGGCGTTGGTGATGAGGTTGGTCCAAACTTGGTTGAGTTCGTCGATATTGCACCTAACAGTAGGAATGGTTCCATAAGCCCTTTCAATTTCCACTCCATGTTTGATTTGGTTTTGCATGATCACAAGAGTGTTTTCTAATCCTTCGTGTAGATCGGACTCAGCATATGAGGCTTGGCCTAAATGAGAATAGTATTTGAGTGCTTTGACAATCCGAACAATATTACGAATTGCATATTTAATATTTTTGATATTTCGTTGAAGACTTAGAGTGTTCTTTAACATCTCAAAGGTTTCTTTCCCTCCCGATTTCCAAATACGGATGAGTTCTTCTTGCATATGCAAAAGATGGTGGTCAATGATAAAGGTTGCAAGGTCTGTCGCATCATTTTCTGGAATCCCATCTTGGATGAATTTATGTTTCGTTTCTTTTTTGAGTTTGAATTTATCTTTGGGATCAATTTTTGCAGTAGGATCTTCTTTGACAAAACTAAAGAGAATGTCTAAGTAAATCGAACGGAAATCTGGATTCTGAATGAGATGAGAAATATCTCCCAAATGAGATAATACAAAAACTAAATTTGCATCTAAGTTGTCTGCTGAACCATTGATGACGGCAGCAGGGGTATTGATTTCATGAGCAATCCCCGCCACCATTACCCCGAGAGAAGCCATTTTTTCAGACTGCACCAAATGGGCTTGGGTCTCTTCTAATTCTTTGGTTCGTTCTCTTACCTTTGCTTCCAACGTTTCTGTTAAGTTTAAAAGCTGTTGGTAAATCATCGAATTGGATAGAGACATGAGTGATACCGAAAGAATCTCTAAAATAATTTCGATTTCCTCGATATCATAAATTTTCCCTTCTTTGTGTTTCCCTAGTAAAATAAAACCAACTAAACTTGATTTGATGGAAAGGGTTGCTACTAATTCGGATTTTGTTTCTGTAAAAAAAACTAATGCTTGTTTGGCTATTTTTTCGTGATGAGTGGATGCAAATTGAATGAAGTTTTCTTTGATATGAATTCCTTCGCGTTCGGACAACCAAAGCAGGAATGGATCGAATACGGGAATGGATGGTAAATTTGAAAACTTCTGGTCAAGTGATTCTAAAAATGGTCTTGGGCGAAATTGTCCTTCTCTTTCGTCCCAAGTATAAACTTGGGCAAACTCGGCTGGGATTTTGGAAGTAAGGAATTGGCTGATGGTTTCGCTGATTTGGTCGGGGTCGTTGAAAGAAATCAGTTCTTCTTTGAATTTTTCTAAGGCAAATAGGTTTTGGACAAGTTCATCCCTTTTTTTGGGTTTTTCTGATTCGTTTGTTTTTGGTTTCTTTCGCAAAAAATAGAGAAGGGAAAGTGTCAAAAATCCCAAAATGCAGGCAAACAAAGATAAGTTTTTAGTGGAATCGGTAGTGCCTAAGGTATAAGCAAAAACCAACCAGGCAAAAGAAGAAAGGATTATGATTCCAAAAGGAAAGAAAACTTGTGTTTGCATGTCATCTGTATAGAATGTAAGAACTAGATTATTTTGGTACATTCCACTTGGGTAAAGAACTATTTATAATTGCTCGTATCTTCGGAGCCTATTATGAAATTTATTCAGAAGGAACTTCCTATGCCCTCGCCGTACTCAAAGGTAAGTTACGGTTAAAGAATTCGAACGAACGCCATCCTTTTGTTGTGGGAGATATGGTTTTGGCTGAAAAATCTTCCGGCGAAGAGTGGGTCATTTCGGAAAAATTGGAACGTAAGAATTTTCTCTCTAGGAAAAGTGATCGTGGCGACAGTCATGTGTTATGTGCCAATTTAGACCAAGTGGCAATTCTTGCTTCCTGCAAAGATCCAGAAACCAAACCAGGATTTATCGATAGGTTACTTGCGGCCTCATACCAAACAGAAATTCCTCCACTGATTATTTTTACTAAAAAAGATTTAATTTCTGATGAAGAAATCGAAGAACGCGAGGTTTACTATAGAGAGTTAGGTTATGAAGTGATGAGTGTTTCTCTCCTTTCGGAAGAATCTATCCAACCGTTATGGGAAAGGATTCGCGGGAAACGAACCTTCCTGTGTGGAAATTCTGGTGTTGGAAAGTCCACACTCATGAACCATCTTCATAAAAAGACAGTACAAAGGACGAACCTCGTCAGTGGATCGACCAAAAAAGGAAAACATACCACTACTAATTCTTTTGCTTTGTTTTTGGAAGAAAACACAGTTCTCATCGACTCTCCAGGAGTCAAAGAATGGGGCATCTTACACCTGACACCTGTTGAACTTTGGGAAAGTTTTCCAGAATTACGAAAGATTAAAGAATCCTGTCAGGAAATTTATTGCTGTGAACTAGGTTCTGAATGTTCCATGCGTAAACACCTAAACGAATCCATGGATGAAACCAGGAAAAAGAGCTTAGAATCCATGATCGAAAGCCTTGAAAACCCGTACCGAGTGACGAGACGGGACCATTGGACAAAAGCTGTCACAAAAAGGTATTAGGGAAAAGAGTTGCCAAGCACTCAGTTGTTATCTATTCTTAGAATGACATTTCCGGAGGAAGGAATATGAAACGTACAATGATCAAACAGTTGTCGGCATTAGGATTTGTGGCGATTTTTGCCATACTTTTTACTGCTTGCCAAAAAGATTCTAAGGAATCTGTAACCAATGTTACAGAAAAGTCCGCGCAAGAAAGCAACGTAGTTGTGGCCTTTGTGAAAGGTGATGTTGTTGTGATTCGCGAGAGTGGACAGGTGAAACCAAACTTAGGTGATGTTTTAACTTCTAAAGATACCATCGTTACTGGACAAAACGGTTCCGTGGAAATTCTTGTGGGTGAGGACGGAGTACTTAAATTAAACAAAAATACTTCTCTTAGCGTAAGCCAAGCTTTTGCAGCAAATGACGGATCTCGCGAAACAGAAGTTAACATGCAGTACGGTAAATTAGTCACTGTTCTACGCAAAGAAAGAAAAACAGAATCTTTCAGTGTAGTGACTCCAACTTCCATTGCGGGTGTTCGCGGAACAATCTTCCTTACCAATGTTGAAAATCCATCCGCAAAAGGTGGGAACGTAGCTTGTGGTTCAGGAAACTGTGTGGTTAAGTATACAGTTTTGGACGGTGCAGTTGCGATCCGCAAATCAAACTCAGAAAACGAAATCGTTGTCGACAAACAGAAAACAGCTGAAGTCGGAAACGAAACTAAACTTTCTGATAAAATGATCAAACCAATGGACAAACAATCTCTATCAGAGATGAAAGAAATGTTAGCTTTTGAAAACACTAAGATGTTACAGTTTGAGTCTCTTGCAAACGAACTCCGAACTAACAACGAAGAACTTCAAAAATTAAACATTGGATCTTCTGTGGAAGAATTGGAAAAAGCAGCAAAATCACGTGAGATTACTAAATCAAAATCTGATGAAGTGATCACAACTGCTAAGTCTATCGAAGATTCTAAATACATCAAAAAAGATGTTCAAAAAGATTCCTTAAAATTAGCACCTAAAGAGAGTTTTGATAAGACGAAATGAGATATGTTTATTTACCGGTCCTTTGTTTTTTAGTCGGTTATTGTTCTTCGGTCACAAAGATCGAAACACTGAATCGAAGTTTTACAAAACCTAAGTTCATCACACCTCTTCCGGGTGAGTCGGAACCCCTTCCTTCGGGTAGAGATTACAAAGAACGACTGGTAAATAAATCCACTCCACATTTTTCCCTCCTCTGGAAACAAGTTCCAGAGGAGTTCTCTAAATCAGATTTATTACTACTAGAAGAGAAAATCCTTTTCCCTCACAACAAACTGGGCCTTTATAAAAAAGCACCCAAAGATGCAGATCCTAAATTTTCAGAAACTTCCGACTTAGATTTGTTATTGGAATTATCCCTCACTAAAAATGCAGAAAGACTTTCTGTTGAGGTACAATACAAAGATCCAGTATTGTCACAAAACTATGGAAAGGCGATTTTTGTTTTCCAAGAAGAAAAGGAACCTGCAGTTAAATCAGTAAAGTCCTTTGATGTATTCCACGGCAAAAGACAACTCCAACCTTTGACGGGAACTGTTCCTTCTTACTTCGCTGAAGTTTCTACACCTTCAGACGATGAACTTCGCTCTTATTTTACTTCCTCCTTACGAGGAAATGTTTCTGTATTTTCCACTTCACCTGGAACTGCGATTTATCTGGACGGCGTGGAAGTTGGCAAAGCTCCCTTACTTTCTTACCAACTCATCAACGGCAAACATACCCTCTCTTTTGCAAAACCCGGCAAAGATCCTGTAAAAAGAAATATTTTGATTCGAGCAGGGAAAACCACACGTGTGTTCCAAGAATGGAGTGATGACATTTCACAAGGAACCATTGTCATTTCTAGTTTTCCTCCGGGCCTCGACATCGTTGTAGATGGTCAGAAAAAAGGAAAAACACAATATGCGGAATCGGGAGTTCCTTATGGGAGTTATCCGATCCAATTTATTCGCACAAAAAATGACTCTAACTTTGAATATGCGAAAGCTGGAATCAAAATTAGACCGAAACAAATTACATCCATCGCTTTGCCAATCTCTTTAGAAGATGGAGTGGGTTGGGAGTCAGAAGAGTTTTGGAACTTAACTTCAGCTTCTCCTAATTTTTCCGCTACATTTCCTGGCAAACTTACCTTTGCAAAAAACAAAGATCTTCCTGCTGGTTGGTATGGAGTGTATTCCGAAGACCTAATTCCTGATTATCTGGAAGCCGAACTTGTGTTAGATCTAGTTAAAGATTTGAATGGTGCTGTTGGTTTGTCTTTTACCGACCACAATCAAAATACAATTTTGGTTTATGTAGACAAAACAGATTTCCATATCATTAAATTTTCTTCCGAAGAAAAGGAAGCTCCTGTTCGTTCTTCTTACCGTTGGGACAAAGAGGATGAACTCAAAGGACGCATCGTAAAACTTTCAACAGATATCGAAAAGAAAATGGTTCGATTGTCCTTAGGAAATAAAACCGTAGAAGAACTTCCTTGGAATTTTGAAACTTTTTGGAATATAGGCGTTTTAACTCCGCATAACGCTCCTATTACGGGCACACCTCTTCGTGGTGTTAAAATACGATATCCTGATATGGTTAAGTTTGAGGAAAGGCTCCAAAAATGAGACAACTTAGTTTTTTAATATTTACCTTCGTTCTATTTGTAGGTTGTCAGTCTCGGGATTTTAAACCAGTCACTGTCAAAGATCCGGTGGTAGAAAAATCCGATGTTTCGGATCGGCAAAAGATTGAAGAGGCAAGGGCGCTTGTTGCAGAAGGAAGTAACGAATTTCAAAAAGGAAATATGGATTCTGCTTTGGAAAAAGCAAAATCTTCCATCCAGACTTTTGAACTGATTGATGGTTATTCTCTTCTTGGTTCTTCCTACTATCAGTTAGGTGAATATGAAAATGCAAAACTTGCTTATGAAAAAGGCAAAAACATAGATCCCAAAAATGAAAAACTTCTGATTGGTCTTGGAACCGTCCAATCGACTTTGGGAGAAAACGAAGAAGCCCTTTCTACTTACCAAACCTTAAGCCAACTCAAACCAGAAGAAACAATTTATACTTACAAAACGGGTCTCCTTTTAAAAAACCTAGGTCGATACCAAGAGAGTCTTGTGGTTTTAAAATCCTTGGAAACCAAATCTGAATTCCCTTATCCAATCGAACTTTTAAACCAATTGGGTGATATCTGTTTAGAACTAAAAAGATACGAGGAAGCAGAAGCTTACTTTGCAAAGGCGGAAAAACTCAATCCTGAATTAAAAACTGCCAAAGACGCCAAACTCTCTACAAAAATTGCCTCTCTCATCCAACGTGGTAATGACTTCCTGAATAAAAAAAATTATACAGAAGCCACATCTGAGTTCAAAAAAGCCACAGACCTACAACCGCAAAATGGTTCTTTGTGGTCTTTTCTTGGGAATGCACAATTATTAAACGGTAAACTCAAAGAAAGTGAAGAGAGTTTCAAAAAATCCATTTCACTTGCTGATACAAATCCCAGTGGTTATGTTGGATTGTGTAATGTTTATATCCAAACTCATAATTATTCGGAATGTTTAAAAACATCCAAACAAGCTGGTGGAAAAATTCCTAAAAACGCAGAAATCCGCAACAAACAAGGAATATGCGAATGGAAATGGGGCGAAACGAAAAAAGCCACTCTTAGTTTCCAAGACGCCGCTTCTTGGGACCCTAACTTTTTTGAACCCAAACTAAACTTAGCGTATGTGTTAATTGATTCAGGTCGTTTTGATGAAGCTTTGGATGTATTAAAAAAAGCAGAATCTCATCCCAAGGCTAAAAAAGAAGACATTCGTAAGGCAAAAGTTTTAGCTGAATCACAAAAATACATCGCAGATGGGGATGCCTTCCTTCGCCAAGGGAAACGAAAACAAGCCTTTGATGAATATGGAAAGGCTATGGGTGTGAATCCAGAAAATCCTGCGGTTCAAAATGCATTTGGTCGTGGTTACTTTGCATTTGGAGAATATAAAAAATCGGAAAGTTCTTTTTTAGAAGCTTACCGAATGGATTCGACAAACCCAGGTGCCTTACAGGGGCTTGCTCGTGTGTACGCAAAAACTGGTGAATCCAAAAAAGAAAAAGAATACATCAAAAAATTGGAAATCCTATCGGCGACAGATCCTTTTAGTGCCATCACTTTAGGTCGGATTGCCGAAGACGCTAGCAAATGGGATGAGGCTGAGTCTATTTATATGGGACTCAAGAAAAAATTCCCAAACAATGACGCGGTAGATTACCGATTGGGAAGTTTGTATTACAAACGTGCCGTAGAAGAAAACTCGAAAGAAAATTATACGCGTGCAAATGAATTCATACAAAAATCCAAAAAATATACGAGAGACATTCCTGAGTTACAGGAAACTGAAAAAACAGTAGCAGAGAACTCTCGTTTTGCGGAGATTTTGCCTTTTGTCAAAGAAGGTAATTCCCTTTTCAACCGCAAAAAATTCATAGAGGCAGTTTCTCCTTACCAAAAAGCTTATGATCGGGTTCCCAAAGCATCACTTCTCGTAAAAATTGCAGAATGTTATATCGAAAAAGGTGAGGAAGAAAAAGGCCTTTCCATTTTGGAAAATGCAGTCCGTACGAACAAAGAAAATGCAATTTCTTTTAAAGAAGGGATTTATTCTTTTTATTACAAAAAAGGTGAACTAAAACGTGCGGAAGATGGATTCAATGATATCTTAAAAGAAAAACCAGATTCTTATTACGCTTATTATATGTTAGGTCTCGTGACCATGAAACGTAAAAACTACGAAGCTGCCATCGTTGAATATGATCGTTCGATTTTGGTGAATCCTAATTTTGCGCCGAGTAACGTAGCGAAAGGTTTGGCATTGTATAAACTAAACCAAATGGACGGGGCCAAAAGAGAGTTTGAAAAGGCAAGGGTCAAAGATTCTGAATTTGGTCTTTCTTCTTATAACTTAGCAATCGCTTATTTCAATGAAGACCTCACAAAAGAATCTAAATCCATTTTAGAATCCATTCGTAAAACGGATCCTGATTTTATGGATGGAGAAATCCAATTAGCTTACATTTATTTCAAAGAAAACAAATTGGAAGAAGCAGAGAAGATCATTGATCGTGTTCTGAAAGAAGAACCTTCTGCAGAAGCATTGTTTGCTCAGTTTAGAATTTTAGATGCTAAACAAAAACAATCACCATCCGATAAGGTCAAAACAAAGCGGAACCAAGTAAAAGAGAAAATTTTACGCGAGTACGGCGAAACCAAATTTGCAAGGTTATTACCTTCTGATGCTTTGGACGATGAACCACTCCATGTAACAGATCTAAATCTTTCTGGAACTCCTGTTTCCACACCAATTGTATATCCAAACCGAATCATTGTGAACTATGGATCTGCCCTTGTTGGTTATGATCGAATCACAAAAGAACTTGTTTGGAAACAATACACATCCACTCCTTTTCAATTACTCGTTGCGGGTAAGGAACTTGTTGGGATTTCCAATGATACAGCCACAAAAATTTACCCAGAATCTGGAAAGATGACTTTCAAGAAACAGGTATTAGCTGGTTGGAAGGTGAAACAAGGATCTGCTGATGGAAATGGGTTTTTCCTTCTATTGGAAAAAGAAAAGGGAACAGACAGAAAAATTGTAAAAACTAATCCCAATTTAGAAATTTTAGAAGAATGGAATGGAAACGATTTTTTAAGTTTTTCTCATACAGAGGAAGGAAAACTCATAGTCCTTCGTGATTTAAAGAAAGAATTCCAAATCCAAGTGTTTGCCATTGGTGTAAGTTCAGAAAAAGAAAAGAAGGTATCGGCTCCTGTTGCGAAGAAAGATACCAAAGAATCAGCACAGATCCTAGGATGTGTTGAAGATTCTTGTTTGATCCAATTGGGAAATCAAATGTATCAAGGAACGGAAAAAGCAAAACTTTATTCCCTTGGAAATACTGAATCCATTCGTTCCGTTGTTAAAAGTCCGGAATCTTTACTCATCAATACGGAGAATACTGCCTACCTTTGGAAAGGTGGTTCTAAGTGGAAAGATTCTTATGCCATCCAGGGAGATTTTTACTATCCATTAGATGGACTTGTGGTGGAAGGAAGATCAAAAGAGTTACTTCTCATTAAAGGAAGGGACAAAACTTCTGTTCCATGGAAGGGCGACCGAGATGGTCTTCGTATCAGTACAGTGACTGTAGATTAATCATTAATTAGATTTTCAGAGGAACTGAATAGAAAATGTTTTCTCAAGTAAGGAACTTTGGCTCTTACTTGAGATGGATTTGATCTGATAAAAAGGAAAACGTCCTTTATTAGAATTTTATATAACTTTGGTTCTGTTTAGGTAGTAAATTCGTTTCCCTTCATTTCTTTTTTCCGTTTCGAAAAAAGAAACTGGGAAACCTGGTCTTTCGAATTCATATTCTTTTTCTTCCCAAACAAATTTAGGAAATTTTCTAAATAGAGAAATGGTTCGCCTCGCATAAGGGCCGTAGTCGGTCGCAAATAACAACTTCCCACCGGGTTTCAACAAATCATAAATTTGTTCGAGCATATCGCCTTGCATGAGTCTGTTTTTGCGGTGTTTTTTCTTTGGCCAAGGATCGGGGAAGTTGATGATGATCTCGTCAAAAATTTCTTTCTCTAATAATTCATCGAAAAACCACTGAAAGTTAACGGTCATATAGCGGATATTCTCTAAACCCAGCGTTTGTCGTTGTTTTTCGGTGTGGATGATTCGATTTACCTTCTTTTCCATCAACAGATATCCTGTTTGGCGGTCATTAGACGCCAATTCGATGGCAACTTCGCCCCATCCAGAGCCAAGTTCTAAAACAAAGTTTTGGATCTGTTCCGGGAAAGATTTTTTTAGGTCGATTTTTTTTCCCCGCTCTTTAGGTTGCAGGAGGTAGTCGGATCGATAGGAAGTCTTTGTAGTAAACTTCCAAAGTTTTTCTTGGATTTCTGGGCTAACTAACAAATGCATTCCTTCCGATGATGTATTGTCAGGATTTTAAAAAGGAAATAGATGAAAATAACTCTTTTTGGTGTTCGCGGTTCCCTCCCTACGCCGATTTCTAAACCGGAACAACGCGAGAAAACTTTGAAGATTCTCCAAATGGCCAAAGAAGAGTGGAGGAAGGATCCAGAAGGATTCTCTGAAGAAGAATTCTTAAGTCGTCTACCCATTCCCCTATCTCAGGATTTGGGAGGGAACACCACTTGTGTGTTTATCGAAGGGGACGGAGGCGAAAAAGTCATTTTAGACATGGGAACGGGCCTTCGTGTTCTAGGGAACCAACTGGCACCACAAGCGTTTAGCGGTGAAGAAATGGACGTTCATATTTTGGTTTCCCACACTCATTGGGATCATATCCAGGGTTGGCCTTTTTTTAAACCTGGTTATTCACCATCTTGTAATATTCATTTTTACTCATGTATTGAAAATTTAGAGGAAAGATTGGTGCGTCAGCAACACCCTGAAAACTTTCCCGTAACTTTACAGCAGATGGCATCTAAAAAACACTTCCACCTTTGGAAAGAGTTTGAATCTTATATGTTAGGTGGCCTTAAAATCATTCCTTTTGGTTTACGTCACCCAGGGTCTTGTACAGGATACCGGATTCGTGAAGGAAATAAAATTTTCCTTTTTTGTACAGATGTAGAATATAGAGAAGAAGATCGTGAACATCTACTCAAAATGAAACCACAAATTGCTGGAGCTGATCTCATCATCATTGATGCGCAGTATAGCACCGCAGAGGCAGAAAAAAAATTGGGTTGGGGTCATACGGCTGTTAGTAAAGCAGTAGAGTTTGCAGAAATGATGGAAATTCGATCCGTAGTTCTAACGCATCACGAACCAGACCATACGGATCACGAAGTGGCGAGAATTATTTTGGATGAAGCTAGATTACAAAAACCTGGTGGGATGCAAGTTCATATTGCTCATGAAGGACAAAAGTTTATTCTTTAAGATTCATTCGTTGATCAAATAATTGGAGTGGTAACCTTTTGCTTCTCCAGACCAAATGGGACAGTTCATTTTCAGATCGGCATACCAATGAATTTGGTATGGTTTGGCAAAAAACAATTGGATGAAAAATCTTAAAAACGAAGAGATGTTTTCCAGCGCACTCATGGTTGCAATGGGGCGAGTTCGTTTGACTAGAAGGGAACATTTCCCTTCATTAAAATATAAAACTTCTGTTTTGGGGATCGTATAACCAGAAGTAGGTTCCTTTTCCCAGTCTATAACTTCTGATCTTTCCACAGTTCCTTCCAATACAAGTTGGCCAGTACTATCAAGGACAGCCACACGGCGAAAAAAACCACCAGGGAAATCGGAAGTTCCGATAAACCCACCAGTAAAAATTCTAGATCCATCTTTGGTGATGGACCTCACTAGTTCCCAGTTTTTTGAAAATTGATAGACTGGTTCGTTTGAAAGGATATGTTCCAAACCACCAATACCTTTGATCTCCTCGGTAACTTCTTTATAACGAATGGTTCCTGTAACCTGAGAGTAAGAAAAAGGGATGTCTGCTTGGACAAATTTTCCCTCATCTTTCAACGGGTATTTTCCTTTGGAGATGGGAACCGATCCTCGCCTGGGTTTGTACTCCAATTTGATTTCCCAGTCACCATAGTTCATATAAAACGAATAAACTCCGTTTTTGTATTCCATCCAGTTTTCTCCACTTCTCTGGTAGAATTGACCTTTTTTGAACTCATATTCATCGGAATCAAATTCGCGAGTGGAATAAAACACTGGTTGGTCTTTTGGTTTTAAAAGTAGCGATATACCATTGTTATGTGATCCTGGGCCAAAATTGCTAACAAGGAAGGTGGCAAACAGATTGTATTTTTCGTTGCGGAAAGTGAAGTTCCAAGCTTGGAGGTATCCTTCGTCAGGATAGTGTTGGGTTTTAAAATCTTGGGCTAGTAGGTTTACACTCGGCAATGTTGCCAATATCAGACAAAGAAAAACCAACCGAAAGAATTGCCGAAACACCGGCAAATCCTAACGGGTGCTTGTAAAAGAATCAAGATTTTTCTTGGGGATTTCCTTTAAATGGTGACGGTGCTTGGGAGAGCCAAAGCAAATAAATCTCCCAGACAAACGAGCGAAAAGACGGGATGTTCTGTATTGCCAATTTGTTTTAAGCGTTCCCTTTCTTCCGCGATTCCATCAATATGAATCCAAGTTTCCATATGTTCTTCTGGTAAAATCCTGCAAGCCACTTGGTATTCAAAAGACCCAATCTTTGAGAAAAAAATTTGAACTCCATCGCTTGGGGAATCGGCGAGAGTGCGACGGAAGGCAAATTGTTTGGACTTGGTTTCGCCCCGCATTTCATAGTAATGGTTCAGAATTCGTAGGATATGTAAGAATTCTTCTTTTTTTGTCACAAGCTCGCGCCATTGCACTTCGGTTTCTTTCATACCAGAAGCGGTGGAGGATATTTGACTTTGGTTCTTAAAAAAGGATTCTCACTTGAAAAATACTTTCCCCTATCCAGGATGAACGAAACGGGCATGGTCACGGAGATATTAGAAATATTCTGGAAAGAGAAACTCCGGTTTGCACAATACTGTTTTGATGAATTGGCTTTGATTGATGCCAAGTCCTTTGCTGATAGGAGAGCCGGCGGAAAATCACCCGAATGGACTCTCGGCCAGATGATTTCTTACGATCGCAATTTTAGTTTTTTCCTTCCCCTCTCATTACGAATCAGTGGATTTTTCTTTTTTACTGCTTTCAAAGACCAAGATATAGAAAGAGACATAGAAGCCATTAGAGACCGGTACACACCGCCTGCCTTTCCCTCCCATTTTTGGGAAATCCAGATCACAAAAGCCACCGACCTAAAAATCAAAGCAGCAGATCCAGTGGTGAAAGAACACTGTGAGTCTTGGAAAGATGTTCTTGAGAGATTGGAAGTAAAACTTTCTCTGATTTCTGAACGAGATGCTTATAGAAAAAGATATACATCTCTTACGGGAATTCATACCATTTCAGGAGCGATCAATAATTCTACGGAATTTTGTCACTACCTATGGAATTTACATATGGTAAATCCAATATAAACGTTTTTATGCGAATCAAAAATTGAATGAGAGTTTAGGAGAAATCAATGGGAAAAATTAAAGTAAAAACACCGCTAGTTGAGTTAGACGGCGATGAAATGACAAGAATTATCTGGAAAGAAATTAAAGATCGTTTCATCCACCCTTATTTAGACATCACTTTGGAATATTATGACTTAGGTGTTGAATACCGCGACAAAACAGATGACCAAGTCACTGTAGATTCTGCTAACGCGATCAAAAAACATGGTGTAGGTGTTAAATGTGCAACTATCACTCCAAACGCTGACCGAGTTAAAGAATACAACCTCAAACAAGAATGGAAATCACCTAACGGAACCATTCGTGCCATCCTTGATGGAACTGTTTTCCGTAAACCAATCATCATTAAAAACATCCCAGCAGCGGTAAACTCTTGGAAAAAACCAATTGCAATTGGAAGACATGCTTACGGTGACATTTACCGTGATGTGGAAATCCTTGTTGATGGCCCAGGAAAAGTAGAACTCGTTTATACAGACGCTTCTGGAAAAGAAAAACAAAGACTACTAGTAAACGATTTTAAAGGTGCTGGTGTTGCTCTTGCGATGCATAACTTAGATGAGTCCATCAAGTCATTTGCAAAGGCATGTTTTACTTACGCGTTGTCTGAAAAAATCAGCATCTGGTTTGCAACTAAAGATACCATCTCTAAAAAATACCATGCTCGTTTCCGTGATATCTTTGATAACATGGCAAAAGAACAAGAAGCTGCTATGAAAGCTGCTGGTATTACATATAGTTACTACCTCATTGATGATGCAGTTGCGCAAATCATGAAAAACGAAGGTGGACAACTTTGGGCCATGATGAACTACGACGGTGACGTTATGAGTGATATGGTTGCTTCTGGTTTTGGATCCCTTGGTCTTATGACTTCTGTTCTTGTGTCTCCAGACGGAAAATACGAATACGAAGCAGCACATGGAACAGTGACTCGCCACTACCGTAAATACCAAAAAGGAGAAACCACTTCTACAAACTCTGTGGCATCTATTTTTGCTTGGACGGGAGCTCTTGCGAAACGTGGAGAACTAGATGGAACTCCAGAACTCGTAAACTTTGCTCTTAAATTGGAAGAAGCAATCATTGAAACCATCGAAGGTGGTGAGATGACAAAAGACTTACTTTCTCTTTCTACAGCAGCTACCAAAAAAGAATTGGATACTTTTCAATTTATGGAAGCTGTACAAAAACGATTGGATTCTAAACTTAAATAAGTTCGGTTTCCTACACCCTGTCATTTGGCAGGGTGTGTCGTTGTTTTTCTAACCTCTCTCCATCTACCAGTTCCTTCCCGATCCATAAAATATTTCCTTGCAATTGCCAATAGACTTCATACATTCAATTTCCGTTATAAAGGAGATTGCCATGAAACAATGTTTTTACATTTTTTGTTCTCTGTTTTTAATATTCAGTTCTCTTTCCGCAGATCCAATCTCCCCGAAAAAAGGCGACAGAGTGGAAGTATACGATGCAAAAGAAGGTAAGTCGTTTTCAGGAATGGTGATCAAAATAGAAAAGGAAGGATTTTTGATTCATTATGATGGTTATGCAGACAGTTATGATGAAGTGGTTACGCTCGATCGAATCAAACCTATGGCAGAAATTCCTGGTGTTACTTTTATCAAATCGGAGAAGGGTAAGTCTGTCACTGTAATCGGCAATTTAAAAACAGGATCCATTATGGATGATTTGGAGTGGGCAGAGGCCAGTTCTATGGCATGTTGGCCTGGGATTCGTAATGTAGAGTTTGAAGGAAACCAAATTCACTATTGGACTGACCTTCCCAAAAAATCCACTCTTATCGTTACAGTAAAACCTAAGAATAGTAAAACGCGCGTTAATTTATATGCGTTTAGCGGTTTTGATCCGAAATACATTCCTCCCAAAGTATATGGAGCCGTAAGTTGTGAAGCCTCACACCCAACTTGGATCGGCTCTCCTGATTTTTCGAAACCTGCAGAACCGCAGACCGTCGAACTCCGTGCAGTTGGAAATCCTTACCGCGTTTTTATTGGAGTGAGTGGGGCAAAAAATATAACTGAAGGTGACTTTGAGTTAACGTTAGAAGTCAAATAGGATAATGATCGCTGAATTTATAGAGTGGTATTTGAATGAATCGCCAGAAATTAAGTCTTCCGCCGAATTGTTTGATAAATGTATTGGTTATTTACAAAAGTTAGATTTTCAGATTGTACGCGTCAACATGGGGACTCGGACATTACACCCACAAGTGGAGTCCTTGTCTTATACTTGGGTTCCGAAAGGAAAATTAGAATATTTTGATGATACAATCAATCCGCTTTTAATCTCTAAAACCACAATAGAATCCGAAAATGGATATCTCCGAGAAGTTCGTTTTCGATTGGGTTCTTTACAAACTTCTCAGTTTACGGTAAGCCCCGTTCAATATGTAATGTCTACCAATAAGACGTATTACTTTGGTTTTGCGGATCATAAAGAAGAGAAGTATCCGTATCCCATTTTGGAAGATTTAGCTCCTTTGGGTGCAACCGGTTATTTTGCTGTGCCCATTTATCAGAAAGGAAGTGGTTTTGCTTTCCTCAGTTTGGTTACGGACAAACCAAATGGTTGGTCAAACGACGAATTAAACTTTTTACATCAGGTTCTTAAAATCATTTCTCTTCAGTGGATGAATTTTATTCAAAATGAACTAACCGAATCTCTTCTTAGTATTTATTTGGGGAAAAGAACCGGATCAACTGTGTATTCTGGTAAAATTTATTTAGGTGAACTAGACAATATCAAATCGGTGATTTGGTTTTCAGACATTCGTAATTACTCGGGAATGAGTGAAAAATTATCCCCTCCCGAAATTATACAGTTGTTAAATGACTATTTTGGACTTGCGATCCCACTGATCGAATCCCATGGGGGAGAAGTTCTCAAACTATTAGGTGATGGAATTTTAGCAGTTTTTCCTTATACCGAATCCAATAAAATTTTTGTTGGAAAAAAAGTGCTTCTCGCCGTAAGAAAGTTAGGTGAAAGTTTGTTTTTACACAACCAAACCAGAGAAATAGAAGAAAAACTTTCCATCCACCATGGAGTTGGTTTACATGCAGGTGAAATCCTTTATGGAAACATTGGTTCTTTAGAACGATTGGATTTTACTGTGATTGGTGAAGCTGTCAATATGACGAGTCGGATTGCCGGTATGTGTGGGGAATTAGGAAAAGCCGTTTTGGCATCCGAAGATTTAGCAAATCAAATCCCCATTCGTTGGGAAGAACTCGGAGAACACAAACTCAAAGGAATTAGTTCTCCAAAGAAGATATTTGCAATTTCAGAACGAACGAAACGGAAATGGTAAATATAAAATTTAAACTTAGCGAACAATCACCCATTTTCCACCAATCCAACTCAAATACAGAGGAATGGAGGCACCTTTTTTTGAAGTCAGGATGGGATCTCCTTTTGGATCAGAGACATTTAAAATTTGGTCATTACACAATAAGGTGAATTTAATTTTCTTAGTGTCTAATTTCCAAGTAGATCCAATGGCCTTTGTCATTTCGGAAATGGATTTAATTTCATCTGCTTCTACATAAGGATAGAAACGTACTTCGGATGTGTCTTGGGCTCGGAATTGGATCATCGAAAGTATTTTTTTAGAATCTTTAGTGTTAAGGATTTTTGTGAACTCATTTGCAAATTCAATGGCAGAAGATTCTTTTTCTTTGGTGAGGGTGATGATTTCCGCTTGTTTCCACAATTGACTTGGCGGAAGAAACGGTGGGTCAAATTCTAACTCCGTCCATTCACCTAAGTTGGCTTTGGTGGTTTTCGACCATTGGAATTGTTTTAAGAGTTGGCCTTCGTCAGGAAATTGTCCTTTCTGTCCTAATACCAGTTTTACTTCTGCTTCTTTTGGTAGACCGTCGGTTTCTTTCTGTTTGCCTTTACGTTCAGTCAGCCGAATTTTGATTTTGTTTTTCCCAGGTAAAATCCAATAGTTGATGTCTGCTTGTCCTGAGGAATCGTCATTCGAATTCCCACCACGAACTTCATAACCATTGGCATCAATCTCTAAGTTGATGGAGTAGTTTTTGTAAGTAATGATATAGTATCCTTCTTTTGGAGAAACGAGCGGGATTGGTTTTTCTTCCCCGAAGATTGGGTGAATGTAAATTGCCAAAATGATAAAAAGGAACAATATTCTTTGCATTTGAGTTTCTCCAGTATCGAGGTAACGGAGGATTCTAAATGGTAGAAATCAATTGTCGATGAGAAATTAATTTACCGAATGAAATTTAAAAAGAATTTTGAGAAAATGATCTATCCATAAATCCAGAGCGAAGTTATAGAAATTTTTTTCCATGGCGATCGAAAAAGAAATTTGTATCACAGGCGGAACAATGGAACCTTCCATATTTTTTGGCTGGGATAGGTTTGTTACAGGAAGGGCAAAGAACCGTTTTGTTGATGAAAGTTGATAGACGCAGATTCTGTTCCAGCCGATCTAAAAATTGGTATCGAATAAAGATTTGTGCAAAACCCATACCTACTAAAAAGGTCACAACCTGTCCGCCATAAACACTCCGCACTTGGTTGTTTAATTCAATGATATAGAAATAGGATTGGATGAGAATCCAAATACTGAGACTAATAAAGATTGGTATATCACGGAAGGTAGCTTTTTCGAATACCATCGTACTTTTTACATTAGGAAAAAATACAAAATACATACCAAGAATTCCTGAGATAACTCCAGAAGTTCCGATTACCGGTATGATAGAATTTATATGAAATAAAAAATAGGTTAGATTGGCTAAGACTCCAAAAAAAATAAATAGAATGAAAAAATAGAAATGTCCTACTACATCTTCTATATTATCAGCGAACATGTATAGATAAACTGCGTTGGTAAACCATTCCGAAAGGGAAGAGTTAAAGAAAAATGAATAAAACAAATTGAAACCAAACTCTTTTTTGGGTGTAAACGCATAAGGTTCGTAGTTATCGAAAAACAGCGTTAACATAGTGAGAAAAATAAACCCAAGGGTTAAGATTGGTTTTCTAAAATTATGATTTGCTTTTTCGAATACAAACATTGTTAGTTGGTCTTAAGGCTCTGCCAATAGTTGTAACAAACGATTGTATTGCCAATCCCTTTCTTTTTGGACAGAAATCTCTGGATCCAGATTTTCGTTGGCCCTAAAGACTGCTTGCGCGGAATAATTGGCAGCACCTATGGCATGAGTTTTTACATGGGCGGTGGCAACGGCTTGTCCGCAAGCTCGTGCTACAGATTTTGTTTCGTTATCAGTGTCGATCTTTCTTGCTGCAGCATGGGAATCTAATGCTGCTTTTCGTATGGCTGCCATACTAAACTTGCCTGTTTGGATCCATTCTTTTAATACATTTAGAGCTTCTTTAGGATGATAATCCATACAATCGGAATTCTCAAAATAGAAAAACACTCGTTCCACACAATCCAAGGCCCACTGAGCGGAAGTTTTGTGGTCGGTCCTTGCGAGTAAATCCATAATTCGATTGTCTTTGGTCGTAATGCTAAATTTATATTTTTTAGCCATGTTCCCATCATAACCGATCGATCTGTCTTTTAAAGCGATTTTAAAACCAGAGGTAAAACAAAAATGTAAATCCCAGAAGGATTCCATACAACCATTCGTCTCGTTTTCGAAAGAGATTCGCCACGGATTGGTTTGGTGATCTTTTTCGGATTGTTATGAAAAAAGAATAAATTACAAAAAGAAAAAATCCTGAGATGGATAAATATATTTTATATTCCGGTATTTGGATTCTGAAGGAAATGAGTGCAAAAAATAGAACCAAAAACAAAATCCAACTTTTAGTATTTGGGGATTGGATGATCATGGATATCCATTGTTTTCGTTTTGAAAGGGAACTTTCCTTTTCTTTCAAAACTTCCGAATTTTTCCTTTGTCTGTTTTGAACCAGGGCCGTAAAAACAAGTAAAACAAGAGCAAAATGAAAACTAAAAAAAACTCTATGTAAAAAGTTGAGTTCTGCACCAAACATTTGTTTGATGGATTTGGGTGCAATTCCAGAGTAAAGGACTGGAATCAGAAATGAAAAAATCGGTGTGATTAGAATTGTAATGCAGATCATTCGACTGCTGATTTTTATATTTAAAATTCCAAATAAAAAAACTACAAGTAGGGCAGGGGTAAAATGAGAACTTTGGTTGGAAAGTTCGATAAAGAAATTTTTCTTAGAATTGGGATCCACAAAGAGAATGGCAAGGACTGTGACCAATACCGAAAAAACCAAAAGAAAGATTCGGCCAACTTTCATTTCTTCTGCATCGCCTAATTTTTTGCCTAGTTTTTCTCGGAATGGTTTGTAAAAATCAATCGTAAAGAGTGTGGCTGCTGAATGTAACATAGAGTCAATGCTGGAAAAAATGGCTCCGAGAAGGCCTGCAAGGATCACTCCGATTAGCCCATATCCAAATGGAACTACAAGCACAACCAACTTGGAGAAAGCTTCGTCTGGTGCGATGTTTGCGGTTTCACCAAGGGAAGTCCAAATTTGGTAAGCAGCCACTCCAGTAAGGATAGAGAAAAAAGGAACTGTTAGTTTGAGTAGACCCCCAACCAAAATTCCGAGTCTTGCTTCCCTTAAGGATTTCCCACCTAGCGTGCGCTGTACGACATATTGATTGGTATTCCAATAAAAAATATGTAACAAAAAAAGTCCACTGAGGGCTCCCGTCCAAGGAAGTGTAGGATGGTTTGGTGGGAGATACAAATTCATTTTACTAAGTCCGTCACCGCGACTTTCTTCTTTGGCAAAAAGTTCGAAGATCCCGCCCACCTCTGGCCTAGTGATGGAAAGGTAGGCAAGGAGTAATCCAGAGGCTAAAATAAGAAAGGTTTGGATGACATCGGTGTAAACCACTGATTTTAAACCACCAAACCATGTGTAGATGGTTGATGTAAATGCAATCCAAATGACAACTTCTGTATAGGTGATTTGGATTCCTGTATCTTTGATAAAGGGAAGAAAACTTCGGGCACCAATGTACAAAGCCCCAGTCAGTTGGATGGTGATTAAGATGAGCGAAATTCCAGAATAGATTTTTCCAGCGCCGAGTCCAAATTTGCTCTGGAGAAATTGAGAGAGGGTATAGAATTTTTTACGTCGAAAGAGCGGTAGAAAAACAAAAGCCAAGAGAACAATCGCGGGTATTGATCCAAATTCGTAGTGGCTTTGTGCAAAACCTACGGAAAATCCAATTCCAAGCATTCCGACCAAATGGTTTGCCGAAATATTGGTTCCAAATAGGGATCCAGCGATCCCCCACCAGGGAAGGCTACGGCCCCCGAGAAAATAATCGGAAGAGGAGGATTCTTTCCGGCCGGCGTACATTCCGACGCCCAGAACGAGAAGGAAGGTGAGTCCAAAAAATAGAAAGTCGATACTTGTTATCATAGCAGATAATTGATTCGTCATATTGGATATTTTCTGAAATTATGGCAAGCGATAGATTTCCGGGAATTCTCTCTTGTCTTTGTCCGAGACCTATCTTCCAGTAGAAAAACAATGAATCCGATCCCTAAAGCACCCGCCATTCGATCCGAAAATCCTGCCGTAGAAGTCTCCTGGTTTTGTGACCTTTGTAATGGAGACTATGAATATTTGGGAGTGCCTGATGGTTCATTACGTTCTAGTTTCGAACATTGTTCGGATATCATTCGTTTGGCGGATGAACTCGGATATCAAAACATTCTCCTTCCTTCTTCTTACCAAACAGGCCAAGATACTTTAACTTTTGCCGCAGCTGCATCTCAATTCACAAAACAGATATCTCTCCTAACAGCAATTCGGTGTGGTGAAATCCATCCACCCATGCTTGCAAGGACATTGTCCACCTTAGATCATATGTTAAAAGGAAGGCTGAATATCAATATCATCTCCTCTGACCTTCCTGGAACCCAAAGAGATTCCAAAACAAGGTATGAGATTTCTAAAGAAGTCATCCAGATTTTGCAACAAGGTTGGACTCGGGATCAAATCAAGTTTCAAGGAAAACACTATCAGTTTGATTTGCCTTCAGATCCAGTAAAATCCTACCAACAAAATGGAGGGCCACTCCTTTACTTTGGTGGGATTTCTCCTGATGCCAGAACATTGTGTGCTGAATTTTGTGATGTGTTTTTGATGTGGCCTGAAACAGAAGAAAGACTGGCTGATACAATGAAGGATTTAAGTGTCCGTGCGGCTTCCTTTGGAAGGACAATCGATTTTGGTCTTCGTATTCATTTGATTGTAAGGGATACAGAAAAAGAAGCAAGAGATGCCGCAAAACAATTGTTATCAAAGATTGATATAGAAAGAGCAAATGATATCAAACACAGGGCATTGGATTCTAATTCGGCGGGAGTTCTTCGTCAAGATGACTTGCGAAAGTCTGCTGATCCTGATCTTTTTATTGAACCAATGGTTTGGTCGGGGATTGGTCTTGCTCGTTCTGGATGTGGTTCGGCTATTGTCGGAACACCTGAACAAGTATATGAAAAAATCCAAAGATACATCCAAATGGGGATTCGGGCTTTTATTTTTTCTGGTTATCCTTTAATTGAAGAATCCAAACTATTTGCGAAATCAGTTCTTCCTAAGTTACAAACCATCAACTTTGCCGAAGCGCAAAATCGAAAACCTAATGGAATTCCTGTCACTCCACTCACCACGGGAGAAAGAAAATGAAAGTTCCACAAATTGAATTTCCGAAACATAAATTTTCAATCTCAAGACTGGTTTATGGGATTTGGAGATTACATGAAGATAAAGAAGGAGTCTCTCCTGAAAGAATCATTCAAAAAATAGAAACTTGTCTTAGTCTTGGGATTGATACTTTTGATCATGCGGACATATATGGAAACTTTGAAAATGAAGAACTTTTTGGTCGTGCTTTGGCCAAGTTACCTTCCTTAAAATCAAAAATCAAAATCATCACGAAGTGTGGGATCCAAGTTCCAGGATCTAAGTTCTCCACAAAACATTACAATACGTCCAAAGAACATATTCGTTATTCCGTGGAACGTTCGTTACGTAAATTACAGGTGGATCATTTAGATGTGGTTCTCATCCATAGGCCAGATCCTTTAATGGATCCTTATAAACTAGCAGAAATATTTGAAGTTCTAACTCGTGAAGGAAAAGTAAATCATTTTGGAGTTTCTAATTTTAAACCTTCACAGTTTCATATGTTACAATCAGGCTATCAGAAACCGCTTTTTACAAATCAAGTGGAGTTTCATCCGTTTCACACAGAACCCTTGTTTGATGGGACTTTTGACCAGGCATTAGAATACAAAATCCATCCTATGATTTGGTCACCTACGGGGGGAGGGAGGATTTTTTCACCTAAGTCGGAAAGAGAAGTGGCCTTGGTTTCCAAACTAAAAGAAATTGCTAAGGTTTACGGCTCCCAGATTGACCAAGTTCTTTACTCTTGGTTTTTAAACCATCCGGCAGGACTGGTTCCCATTTTGGGAACCAATGATCCAGGGCGTATCCAGTCGGCGGCTGAATGTTTTTCCTATCCCCTCACTCGAGCGGAGTGGTTTTCGATTCTAGAAGCAGCCCGAGGGAAGGAAGTGGCTTAAAGACACCCGATTGCACCAACTGAAAAGATATTGATCGCTATATTGAATAAAAATCCCATATAGCAGATTTAGGTTCTCGTCGGTTTAGGGAGTCTTGATGGGATGGATGGGAGAGGTGGTTTGTTATGCTTTCTGAATTGGCTCCCAACCATTATTTTTCCGGAATTTCTATGACTCGGGATTTAGCCGATGATTTACATTCATTTCATTCTGTGGAACCTACAGAAGAGGTTTGGGATCATACAGTAGGAACCATAGCAAGGATTCCCGAGATCATCGCGACTTGGATTTTGGAATACCTTCCCGAATCACAAAACTTTCGTTTGCTTGCACTTCATAGTCGTGTTCCATTTCAAATTCCGAAAACAGTTTCTAAATATTCGCTCCCTTGCCACCATGTAGTTGATTCCAATATGATTTTTGAAATGAGTTTGATTGGTGAGGATACTTATTTTCATTCTCTCAGTGAAATCATTCCGGACAAATCGTCCGCAATGTATTTAGGATATCCGATTCGATCTGATATAGGGACTGTCATCGGAGTTATTGGAATGATAGTGGAAGATAAGTTTAAACATAAATTCAAAAACTTAAAACTCATCGATGTGATTGCAGACAAACTTAGCCAAGAATTGATTCGATACAAAAATGAAAATTTAATTGCACAAACTTTAAATACTGCATCGTTTGTGAAACATTCTTTAGCCGAGTTATTTCGACTTCTTTCTACAAAGTCGACTGATCTCACTGTAACTTGCCGAAATTATTTACAAACAGGAACTAAACTTTTTGGTTTACCTTTAGGACTGATTGCCTCCAAAGTTGGTGAAAATTGGGAGTACAGTCTTGTCGAAGGGAATGTACATGGGATTTTTGAGGGACAAAGATTTTCTAAGGAAGAATCGAAATTCTCACACCAGAGTTTATCTGGTTCTGCTTTTATGATAAACGAAATTTCTGCGACTTCAACTGATCGTGTGAGAGATCATTTACTAGATCTGGGAGTATCTTGCCTGATGGAATTTCCTCTTAAAGTTCATAACCAAACCATTGGTGTTTTAGGTTTTTATGGATTTAAAGATCAAAAAATAGAATCTATCGAATTGTTCCAAAGGGTCTTTGAACTTTTGGGGATTGGCCTTGCCAACACGATCGAAAAACATAATATTGATTTGTTGTCAAAAATTGTTTTTTTGGAAAAGGAATCTTCAGCTTCTTAGATTTGGATACAAATTATTTCAGTTTTGTTTTGATAAAAAAATATCTCAACAAAACTTTGTGATTGTGTGATTGTTAAACTTTACTCAGACGAAGAATTCCTTCTTCTTCTGAATTTAGAAAAAAAACATCTTTTCCTGAGTTCATTTCGTAAATAAAATCATTTAGGCTTTTGCTAGAATAAATAGAAAAATCGCCGATGATTGCTAGTTTCATTCGGTAGTTGATTATCTTTTGTAACACGATTCCTGCTAGTCCTGTTTTTAAATCAAAGAAGTCTTCCGCAAAATGAGATAGTTTCAATATGAAGCGATCACATCCAGAATCGTATTGAATTGTGGCAAACAAATCCAGGGCAGAGGATCCGTCCGTGATCAAAGTTTCGTTTGAGTCGACTACTGCGATTTCAATATTGTTTTTGTTAATTTTACGAATGTTCATTGGTTACTTTGCAGATCCATTTGAGATATTCTATGGATTTTCGTAGTTTCATTAAAGTTTTGATCTTTCTTTAGACAGGTTCGAGATCCGGTTTTAAAGGAACCTTGGAGCCAAACGAAAGAAAAACTGAAAAATCCGCCGGCAAAGGCAATTGTTTTCCTCATTTCTTTTCAAAATAGATTTGACATTCCTATATTATATATCTAAATATTTATATAACCAATTAGTTATGCAAACACTTGACGCTACTTTTTCTGCCCTTGCTGACCCCACTCGTAGGGCCATCCTTATGCGCCTTGCGAAAGGTGATTTAACCGTTATGGAACTTGCCAAACCGTTTCGTATGAGCCAACCTGCTATTTCCAAACACCTCAAAGTTTTGGAAGAGGCTGGACTTGTTTCTACTACCATCCGAGCCCAAGAGAGGCCACGTAGACTGGAAACAGCACCACTTAAAACGGCAATCGACTGGATCGAAAAATATCGGCAAATGTGGGAAAAACGATATCAAGTGTTAGATGGACTACTTTTAGAATTACAAACAATACAAACCAAGGGAGAGAAAAAAAATGACAACAAACAAAAATGAAGTTAAGTTAGAACGTCGAGGTGAAACAGAAGTTGTATTTACAAGATACTTCGACGCACCAAGAGAATTGGTTTTTGACTGTCATACCAAACCTGAGTTAATGAAAAAGTGGCTAATTGGTCCAGAAGGTATGGTTCTTGATACTTGCGAACAAGATTTGAAAGTCGGTGGTAAATACTTGTATCTCTATGCGGATCAAAATGGAAATAAATCTGGTGTATACGGAACTTTTCGAGAAGTGGTTGTTCCTGAAACTTTAGCCAATACCGAAAATTATATTATGGATATGGCAACCTTCGACCCTAAGGCTCCCGAAGATCCAAATGCCACATTCGAATCACGTACCTTTATTACGGAAGGCAAACGAACACTGATGAGACACCTCTGTCGATATGCTTCAGCGGAAATGTGTAAGATGATGGTGGAATCGGGTGCCGCAGATGGAATGGCGGAATGTTATATGGAGTTGGATAAATTGTTGGCTGAGATTTGATCGGAGATGGAAACAATTCGATAGTAGTGAGCGATTTTGATTTGCCTCGGTTTTATTTCCGAGGTTCAGAATGTTGCATAACCTGTAACGATTAGAAAAAACGTTCTCTTGTTATGAGTTCTAAAAGGGTAATGGATCAAGAGTAATTCCAAAATGAATTAGTTAGCGGGTGTTATCGATACTAATATTTTCATAAATTTTTTCAAATATTGCTTCTTCTGGAAAGTGATACATTTTATTAGAAATAATCACTGTTGAATTCATCTCATTTCTGAGAAATAAATATAACTTACTAAATCTAGAAACATAATTATCGTCGGAATTTAAGTTTTCCTTTGAAAATATGAGCAATTCTTGTATAGGTTTTTCAATCCTAAAATTATTTGAAAATGGAAGAATTGCAATTGTTCTAATATAAAGCATGAATAATTCATTCTTTGAGTCTCTTATGTGTTCTAATTTTGCATAAATAATTTTCAAGATCTCGTCATATTCCATCTTGAGCTCTGCTTCAATCATGAGTCTCGTCAAAAATTTTAGTGTTTTTAGCGATTGATTAAGTTGTCTGTCATTAATGATATTATTTTTAATTAACTCCAGAGATTGAGTAAAAAACTCACCAATTATTTTTTCTTTCAGGTTTTCGCTGAATTTACTCATAGACAAAGCATAAAAGATATCATACATCGCTAATGAAAAAGTTTTGTTTATTTTTTCGTCATTAGTTTTTAGCGCATTTAGAATAAAGGTAATCCATTCGAATAGAAATATTTTATTGATGCATAGATCATTGAAATTTTCGGAAAAAATTGAAATCAGAAGGCGTGAATAATCGTTATCACTCTGCAGGTGCTTCAAAAAACAAGTATCAAAGATATCCTTGTATTTGTTTATTAAGAGTAGCTTGGAGATTTTGGTTCCAATTGATAAATTGTAGTATTTAAATAAATAATCAATACAGTCTTCAACTAAATCTTTGCTTATAAGTATTTCATCGATTAAGGAATTAAATAGCAAATCCAGGAGAGGTTGAATTTTTTCTTCGTTGTTTAAGTTATAACTAATATTCTCTAAAATTAAATTTATTACTTTTTTGCTTTCTCTGCCTGATAGAACGTTATACAATAGGATTGTTTCTTTCCATGATTCTTGAAATAAAAATTTTTCAATAATATTTTCTTTCTCTAAACTTAAATTTTGTGGTAAAAATCCTTCTTTGATCGCATATGCAGCCAGAAATTCCTGAAATGTTAAATGTCTAAATTCATAAATTGCTTCACTGAGCCCGTTAGAGTAATCGAATCCGGCCATTACCAATAGACTTGACCTCATTTCAATTTTTTCTACGAAGTCGTTTACGGAAATAGTGTATTCAATTTCTGGAAAAGCATCTCTAGACTCTTGTAAAATTTTTCTTAATTTATTTAATGCAATTCTAGCCTCTCCACTTTCCATCATATAATATGCTAAATAACTTAATTGAGGGAGAACTTGATCTTTATCTAATATTTGGTATGATTCTATGTTCCAAGTCATTAGTAGAACTTCAATTGCTTTGTCATAGAGGGTTGATCTTTTGGTCGGAAGTTGACCAACCCATCTTTTAACTAAAAGCAAGGTTGTTAGTAATAAAGGATTTTTAGCAATTTTTGTTATTCGATCATAATCACTAATAGACTTTGCAAGTGCAATTGCTTCGTTAGCTCTTTCGGCAGAGGTTCCATAGATAATGCTATACCATTTAGATACTAGTGATTCTATATGAAAATCATCAAAATCTGCTATTTCAAAATGGTAACAATGATTTACTAATGAAGAGGCTATAATTCTGTAGCCTGTTTCTCGTGATGTAATCAAGAACTTTATTTTAGGATAAGCATCCATAAATTGTCTGAGCTTATTTATAAATCTAGTTCTAATGCCTGGTTCAGAAATTTCATCTAGGCCATCTACAAGAATCAAAAGCTTGCCTTCTGAAATATAATCATCAATCAGTGATTTGAATTCCTTTTCATAGCCAAGTAATTTTTCTGAACGAGTAAAAGTGGAATATAGTAATTTAGTGAAATTTTCTAAGTTTAGAAAATCAAAATCTCTACATCTAATCAGAAGTGGTAGAAATAAAGTGTTATTATTCGAATTATGTATAGATTCTCTGAAGTTTTTTGCGTGATTTATTGCTATATTTTTCAAAAACATAGACTTTCCGCTTCCCGGCATACCCAAGATTACAGAATTATAAGATAAGTTAAGAATTTCCTCATCATGCAAGTTGTTGAAAAATGGAAGTGGATAGAAATCCATATCCATATCCATATCTATATATGTCTTTTTGTTATGGGACTCTAATAGAGCTTTTCTTTCTGCTTTGAATTCTGGATATTTTTGGTCTTTTTTCCAAAAAATAAATCTGAGTTGAACATACAAATTTTCAATGTTTACTTTGGTATGCATCTCATTGTCTGAAGGCAATCCATCGAAATATATGCTTCCTAATTCTAACTCTAAATGTTCTAAGTAGAGTAAAATTAATGACGTTCTATCGATTTTCTCTTTAATCTCTCTCTCGTTTTGAACCACTAACACTTTAACCTGAAAGAAAAGCGGAATGATAATTTCTTCATAAAATATAATATATTGGTTTAACATTGTATTATAAATATAAGAAATTCTTATATTGATAAGCGTATCCTCTAATTTAGTTCGATCGACTGCTTCATTATATTGGCTTTTTATTGTGGGATTTCCATTGAGTATTTGGAGAATCCATTTATCTAATTCATCTTTATCTTCGAAAATTCGAGCATTGAAATCGGAAAGTAAAGTTTTTGCAGATTCTGTAAATTAACTAGCAGTCACAAGATAATAATCAAATTTTTTTTCTTCAATAAATTCTTTATTGAATAAGGAGTTTAAACAGAATTTAATAATTTCTTTTGCAGCAAGTGATTTATCAATAGGTGAATTGTATCTCTTGCATTGAACAACACCATTGTTTTTTCCAACACTTGAAAGAATGATATCTCTTCCGCCATCTTTAATACCTCTGCATAAGTGGACTTTATCAAAATTACTTTTGATATGACTCAGCTTATTTTTATCTGGATATTTTATTACACTTTCAAAAAGAGTATATATGAAGATTTCAAAAACTCGATGATCTAGGTCATTAATCGGATAATCCTTTATATCTTTATAGGCAAACGGTGGCTTGCTATTTGCTAGCTCTTTTTTTATTAGATCTTCTGTTAAAATTTTCATTTAAAATATGAAATCCTTTTGATAAATGTAGCTAGTTGTTGATATTTCCAATATTACTCAAGTTACTGATCATTCATTTAGTAACCCTATGCTTGTTCAAACGATTAACAAAATCTGTTTTGCATATCTACCAACTAATCTCTTTTTTATCCCGAAAGAATTTTCCGGTTGGCCCACTATCCGGTAACGTTGCTGCCCAAACGATGGTTTCCGCACCTTTTTCCACAGGCCTTGTGGCACTGGCACCGCCCATATCCGTTTTCACCCAACCAGGGCATACCGAATTGATTTTGATATTTTTTCCCACTGCTTCCACACTAGAAAGAGCCGTGAGCGAGTTGATCGCAGTTTTTGAAATGCGGTAGGCTGGATACCCACCGCCCATTTCTGATAGTTGTCCCATACCTGAGCTAACATTCACAATGCGACCGAAGTTATTTTGGATCATCATCGGTAGAAATACTTGAATCATTCGGAGTGGGCCGTAAAGATTCACAAGAAGGGTTCTATGTAGGTCTTCACTTGTGGTATCAAAGAAAGAACCGGGGTCAGCAAAAATCCCCGCATTGTTTACAAGGATGTCTAATTTCCCAAAACTCCCTGTGATGGTATCGAGTGCTTCACTGATACTTTGTTCCTTGGAAACATCAAGGGAAAGGATTTCCCCTTTGCCAACGGCCTGAACAGCGGCAAGTGTATCTTCTGCTTCTCCAGGATTTCGGGAACCTATGAGAACATAGATTCCTTGTTTTGCCAGATCGATGGAGACTTGTTTTCCAATCCCTCGGTTGGCCCCTGTGACAAGTGCAATGCGTTCCTTGGATTCTTTCATGGAATCAAATCTCCTTTGGTAGTTTTGACCTACCGTCCTTTTATAGACTGTTTCTACTTAGACTTAGAAAGTTCGGTTAGCCATTTTTCTGTTTGTGCTTCGATAAAGGCTTTGTCTGTGATGATCCACTTAGACATCAGAACGTGCATTCCATTTTCGACTGCCACTTTCCTGTTGAGAGGATTTGGCGTTTTGTCCAAACCAAAATTGGTATACCCTTCTAACATTTTAGGAACACTCGCTGTTGGGTCTTGTTCTTTATCACTTTTGTAGTAGTACAAAAGTAATGCGGGAGAAGTTACTTTTCTAAACACATCAGGAACAGCGGCATAATTTCGTAAATCATTCACACCAGTAAGGGCTGCAAAGTATTGCTCCGGATACCAATAGTTATTTCTTTCTGGCAACACCTTGGGATTGTTATTATGCGCGGATGCTCTTACTTTTCCTTTGAGCAAATGGATGAAGGTAAGTCCACCAGGATAGTTGAATAAATTCAAACTACTATCCACTGGTGCGTAAAATGGATTTGCTAAAACCAAACCATCTACTTCTTCTGGGTACTCGGACGCAAGCCAAGTGGCAAGAAGACCACCCATGGAACTTCCAAACACAACCACACGATCTCCTTGTGACTGCATCATATACAAAGCTTCGCGCGATGCATCTAAGTAGTTGTTAAAATTTTGATCCCTTTGGTCTTCTTTGTTGGTTCCATGACCTGGCAAACGAAGTAGGTAAGTATTGGCCTTGAATTTTTTAGCCAACTTTTCCATCACCTCTTCTCCTTCTGCACGGGAAGCACCGTATCCATGAATGTATAAAAAAGCTAAGGGAGTTTTTTTCCCAAAACTGATATAACGTTCTTCGTTACCTGGTCTGTGATTCTTTTGTTTGCTTTCGTTTAACTTCTCTTGGAAGTAAACTTCAAAGTTCGCATAACTTAGATTTGCTTTGGGTTCGTATTTCGGTCGGCCAGAACAGGTAATTAGGACGAAGGAAACAGTGATTAGGAAAACAGCAGACAGCTGTCGAAGGTTGTGGAATAAAGAACACGATTTAGCCATACAAATGGAAAATTTTACAATGAATTTGCTTTCTTGTAAAGAGAGAAAAACCCTTGGCATAGGAAGGGTCGTACGAAAAAAGGTAGTAAATACCCCATTCTCAGAAGGAACATCCCGGAATGTATAGCCAATTCACAGAGCAACAACTTGAAATCAGAGATTTAGTTCGTAACTTCGTAAAAAAAGAAATCCCACATGAAGTCGCATTGCACTGGGATGAGAAAAACCAACACCCAACAGAACTCATCAATAAAATGCGTTCGGAACTCGGAATTAACGGTCTTGTCATTCCAGAAGAATACGGTGGATGGGGACTTGGCGCGATCGAGCAGTGTTTAGCCATCGAGGAACTTTCTCGTGGATGCCTAGGAATCGCTCTCGGATTTGCTTACACTGGTCTTGGAATCCTTCCAATTTTAAAAGGTGCCACTCACGAACAAAAATTAAAATGGCTTCCTGAAATTGCAGACGGAAAGTTCGGAGTTTCTTTCTGTTTGTCTGAGCCAGGTGCTGGTTCTGACGTTCCTGGTATGACCACTCGTGCAGAGAAAAAAGGCGACAAATGGAT
Organism: Leptospira congkakensis; assembly: GCF_004770265.1. Taxonomy (NCBI): domain Bacteria; kingdom Pseudomonadati; phylum Spirochaetota; class Leptospiria; order Leptospirales; family Leptospiraceae; genus Leptospira; species Leptospira congkakensis. The sequence goes on along the minus strand of NZ_RQGQ01000022.1, from coordinate 50,398 downwards.
CATCAACGGGGCGAAACAATGGATCACTGGTGCATCTGATGCACAAGCCTTTACTGTATTTGCTTATACTGATAAAAATCGCGGAACACGTGGAGTTTCTTGTTTCTACGTTCCACGTAACGCAAAAGGTCTTACTGTTGGTAAAAAAGAAGACAAACTCGGAATTAGAGCATCTTCCACTCACCAAGTTATTTTTGAAGATTGTGAAGTAGGTGAAGACGCACTTGTAGGAAAAGAAAACCTCGGTTTCGTTTACGCTCTTCAAACTTTGAATGCTTCTCGTCCGTTCGTAGCGGTTATGGGTGTGGGTGTGGCGCAAGCAGCACTTGACCACGCAGCTCGTTATGCTCGTGAGAGAGAACAGTTCGGAGTTAAAATCGGAACTTTCCAAGCAGTGCAACACATGTTAGCTGATATGTCTATCAAAGTAGAAACTGCAAGAGAGATCACTTACAAAGCAGCTCGTCTTTCTGATGCAAACGATCCTAACCTTCCAAAATACTCTGCGATTGCAAAAGCATACGCTTCTGAATGTGCGGTTCAGTGTGCTACTGACGCAGTTCAAATTTTTGGTGGATACGGATACACGAAAGAGTATCCTGTTGAGAAGTTGATGAGAGATTCCAAAATTCTCACAATCTTCGAAGGAACTACTCAAATCCAAAAGAACGAAATTGCAGCTTACGTAATCAAAGAAGCAGCTTCTAAAAAAGACTAATTCAAATATTCTAATAGAATACTGAATTGTTTTTAAATGGACCCTCTGGCATTGTCAGGGGGTTTTTTATTTTGGGGTTTGCTGGGGTGTACAGGATTGGATGTACGTATCCCCGCCCTGAATTGGGTGGGGTGTGACCACCCGCCACCCAATGACTTCCCTATACAACACCTTCCAATTTCTCTCCACCTAAAAATAGGATTTGCAAATTTAAATTTCTAAACGTTCATCTTTCTACATTTATGAATCAAAATTTTACCATTCGAGTCGTCGAAACCATAGATCCAAACTCCAAACAATGTTCGGATCATCTCTGGGAGGAAATCCAAAATCGATACGGTTTCCAAGCACCCAATCCAATGGATTTCCAAGATTTTTTACCTCCCCAAGGTAGGTTTTTCATCGCTGAACATTCCGCGACAGGTGAAGTTATGGGATCAGTCGCTTATACAAAGTTCAATGATTTACAATGCGAGTTGGATGCAGTTTATGTATTTCCCAAGTTTCGAAAGAATAGCATCGCTAAATCTTTGTTAAGCGAATTAGAAAAACAAGCCCAAATCGACGGTTATTCTTCTATCATCCTCCGAGCGGGCGCACCACAACCGGAAGCTCTTGCATTATACAAAAACTTTGGATTCAAAGAAATTCCCGCATTTGGTAAATGGGTATCAGATCCTACGGCCATTTGTTTTGAGAAAAAAATAATTCTCTAAAATCATACTTCTGAATTCTAAAGGTTTTTATCAAAACGCGCATTGTGGCAATGGAGTTTTGTGCGGATAAATCCTTAGTGCAAATCCGAGATTGTTTTCTAATGATTTTATCGAAATTCCTAAACAATTCAAAAATAAACTTTACATACGAATTTCTGTTCGTATGTTTTTCCCTATGTTTAAAAAAACATTATCTTTAGCGTTTGTTTTTGTTTTCTCTATGAACTGTGCCGGTGAAAAAAAAGAAACCGACCTAACTTCATTCGCACTACTTGGACTTCTCAGTAGTTCCTCCAGTTATACGGGAACTTGTACAACAACCTTTGGGGCGGGAGTTCCTAATTGGATTCAGACAAGTTTCACATGTGTGACGGTGTCTGTTAGTGGATCCAACTATGTTTTTAAGTTTAACTCACTGCCAACATACAAAAGTATTTATTGGGGTTCGTCTAGTGCGGGTTACGAATCTACTATGTATGTGAACTCAGGCCAGGCAAATGCCAAAAATCCCAATTTAATCAAATCACAAAATTATACCTTAACCGTTCCTATGGATAACCAAAATACAACCGCAACAACTTCAAGTTTTGGTATGATTGGAGTTTCTACGAATGGTATTGCCATCTACAATGACCAAGCAGCTCCTGGAGACTCTCTTTCTACTGAGTATTATACATTTGATTCCTCACAAGGACATCCTACGAATACTGGTGCCTACCATTACCATGTAGAACCACCAAAAATTTCCAATAACGATAGTAACTTAGTTGGGATCGCACAAGATGGGTATTTGATTTTTGGAAAAAAACATAATGCGATAACGACAGGTCTGACAACTGGATTTACATTAGGTGGTGCAAATAGTAGCACAAAGTGTACGGATGCTGGTTCCAGTACTGCTGTGCCAACCACTTGGGCAGGGGCAACGAATTACAATACAACCAAAACGACTAACACGGGTCATCATTATCATGTGAATAATGGGACAGAGGTCAATGGTATCCTTCTTTCTGGTAAACTCATCGGAGCAGGCGGGTCCGCAAACTAATTCATTTTAGTGATTCATTAGAATTCGTGAAACTAAAACAAATTCCTATTTTTATCTTCCTACTTACCTCTCTACTCCATTGTGGAGAGGTAGTCATGGATAACGATCCTGAAATCAGTCTTGGTTTAGAAAGTACCTATTACTACAAAGGCCAGAAGTTCTCAGGGAAAATGAAATCAATCCATCCGAATGGAACCATTCGTATCACATCTTTTTGGAACGGCCTTGAAGACGGACCAACGATTGATATTTTTCCCGATGGCCAAACCAGTGCTGAGTATTTTTATAAACAAGGAAAACGGACCGGTATTCATCGAGGTTGGTATGAAAATGGCAAAGCTAGATTCCAATATTCCTATCAAGATGATCTAGCCGTAGGAGATCATTGGGAATGGCATGATGATGGAAGGGTCTATCGGTATGCTAAGTTTGAAAATGGAATCAATGTTGGGACTAAAGTTTGGCGTAAAGATGGAAAAATTTATTCCAATTATACCTATTCGCCTGAAAGATTATTCGGAGTGGTAGGTTCTAAACTTTGTTTTAAACTCAAAGGTGACGAAACAAATAAAAAAACAGTAATCAATCCATGATCATTTCCAATCGTCTATTCTTCTGGTTCGTTTTTATATGTATCTCCAATACCATTTCTTGTGGTTGGTTCTATCGAGAAGATGGAGAAAAAGATTCTAAGTTAACATTCTTTGATACTCCTAAAAAAGATACTCTGCCATATTTTCGTGGTCGCGATTTGGAATCTTTTTGGATGGATAAAAATCTAAAACCTTCTGATGCGCGAAAGGTAGACACCTTCACGTTTAAAAATCAACTCGATGAGAACATCAGTGAATCACATTTTAAAGACAAAGTGACAATCGTATCATTTTTTTTTGCTAAATGCCATGGCCTTTGTCCCAATATCATTCGAAATTTAAAATTTGTACAATCTGAAATTGCAAAATCTAAGGACATTCAAATTGTCTCTTACTCAGTGACTCCAGATTTGGACACTCCTCCTGAATTGAAAAAATTTGCAGAAGAAAAGGGGATTCATTCCCGTTATTGGAATTTGGTCACAGGAGATAGAGAGGAAATTTTTAAAATTGCACGAAATACATTCCAAGCCGACACAAATACAACAAATAAAAATGCTACTAAAGACTTTGTTCATTCAGAACAAATTTTTCTAATAGATAAGGATTTATACTTTCGCGGAATTTATAATGGAAATCGAAGTGAGTCTATCAAAACAATGTTAGAAGATATCAAAATTCTCACTAAGGAATCTGTTGTAGCTAAATAATGGATTTGTTTTTCATTTTTAATTAAAAAAAAAGGCTGACTTATATTTTTTCCTCTGTGAGAATCATACTCCTGTTTCAGGAGGTATGACTGTTTGTGGAAAAAGAAGATAATCAAAATATAATCCCTCCTTCAAATGCAAAAGGAGAAGACAAAAATCACAAACTCATACTTCGTCAGATGGAAACCTTGGGGAAACTCGGGCATTGGGAAGTAGACTTCGTGGCTCAAACTTTACATTGGTCAGAAGGTGTGTTTCATATTTTGGAAATGGATCCTTCTGACATGCCTGTGGACTTAGAAAAAGGATTTTTATCTGTCCATCCAGATGACCGCGAACGTGCTGTCAAACATATGCAGGAAGTTTTAGAAACGGGAATCGATTACGATTTAGAATGTAGGCTCATCACCACTACAGGCAAAGTAAAAATCATTCATTCCCTTGCTGATGTGGTTCGAAACGAAAAAAATGAACCCTTACAAATTGTTGGAATTTTCCAAGACATCACCGAACAAAGAGAAGCTTATCAAAATCTTTTACAAAAAGAAATGAGACTAAGTTCCATCTTACAATCAGAACCAGAATGTGTGAAAGTAGTTTCTCCAGATGGGATTCTTGTTGAGATGAATCCTGCCGGTTTACAAATGATCGAAGCAGACCATCTAGAAGATGCATTGGGTCAGAAAGTAGAAAACTTAGTGTATCCAGAAGATTTAGTATTTTATCAATCCTTACATAAAAATGCTCTCCAGGGAATTCAGTCCAGTGCACGATTTCGAATCATTGGTTTTAAAGGAACACAACGTTGGATGGAAAGTACAGCAGTTCCTCTCACCAATCAAACGGGAGAAATTATCTCTGTGCTTAGTGTCACACGTGATATTTCCGAAAAAGTGATCGCTGAAGAAAATCTAATTCGTACCAAACAAAATCAAGAAGCACTCATCAATAGTACTTCCGATTTGGTATGGTCACTCGACTCTAACTTCCGTTTGATTGCTGCAAACCAAGCCTTTTTGGATGTGATGGGATTTCTTCTTGGGACAATTGCCAAAGAAGGGGATTCTGTTCTGATTCTAAACCAAGGAGAAGCCTTCTATGAAAAATGGAAGGGTTATTATGAAAGAGGATTATCTGGAGAAACTTTTAAATCATATGAAAGATTCATTAGTCCCATTACAGGTAAAGAGGAACATCGCGAAGTATTTTTTAATCCTATCAAAAATGGAAACAAACAAATTTCAGGCCTTGCTTGTTTTTCCAAAGACATTACCGATTTGATAGTAAAACGAATGGAGCTTGCTTCGAGCGAAAAACGTTACCGAGCCCTCGTAGAAAATGGGGCAGATGCCATCGCCATACTTAGCACAAATGGTAATCCTAAATATGTTTCCCCTTCCATTACAAAAGTTTTAGGATACTCGGAATTGGAAGCATTGGATATGAATTTGTTTGATATCATCCATCCCGATGACATTCCCAAAATCAAAAATCGTTTGGAAGAGGTTGTGACACTTCCGGAAGGAAACTCTCTTCCAAGTCATAATTTCAGAGTCAAACATCGGAATGGTTCTTGGCGTTGGTTGGAATCTACGATCACCAACTTAATGGATGATGAGAGTATTGGTGGGATCGTAGATAATTTTCATGATGTGACCGAACGAGTTGTTCAGATTACGGCCATCCAAACCCAAAACGAAAAACTAAAAGCCATTGCTTGGACCCAGTCTCATGTGGTGCGAAATCCTTTGGCCAAACTTATGGGGATTGTGGATTTGATCAAAACGGGCACTTTGTCTCCTACGGAAGAGCGAAAAAGCCTGGACCATCTCATCGAATCAGCAAAGGAACTAGACGAAATCATCCAAGACATTGTGCTAAAATCGCAAAGAGTCATAGTTCCTTGAATTTATTCTAATCAGGTAATTTATTTTATCTTGCATCTTGTACTAAATTAGTTCTAATTCGTGCCATGGTTTTCTCAACATTTCTTTCGGACTTAGTCCTATCCTTAGTTTCCCTGGCGATGGCTTACCGGTTCGTCGGAAAGTCTTCCATTCCCTCTCGATCTGCACTCTATGGATTTGCCATCATTGGAATTTCTGCAGGGCTCGGATCGATTCACTTTCTCGGGATAAACACACTCGATTCTATCTATCGTTTTTTTGTGGGATTGTCGGGATGTGTAGGTGTTCCTCTTTTAGGGTTGGCGTTCTTTCACTTCACTTTTCGTTCTTTGTCGGAAAAAACTTTTTTCCTTTTCATTGCTGTCGCCTTTCTTCTTTACTTAGCTTTCTCTTATCTCTATCCACTAGGTATTTATTCGACAGTTGTTGGTGGAATTGCAATGTTCATCATTCTTATCAGCTCTCTTGTTCGATTTCCTAGAAAATCAAATGCAGCAGTGATGGGAATCATCGGTTCTGTTTTGTTTATTGTTGCAGGTCTAGTGATTGGTACTAAAGGATCAACGGGTTCTATTCTGAACGTTGATATCTTCCATATCTTACTTGCAATTGCCAATTACTGCATAGCAGAGGGAATCAAAAAATTAAGCTAGATTAAAACTGAGGAGTTTTTAGAATATTTCCAAGTGTGACTATGGAAAACTCCTCTAATTCAACATTAGAAAAAATATTAAAACTCCAAACAGAATTAACAGCATCCAAACCAGATATTCCTTTTCTTTTAGATCTCATCACTCTTCGAGCCAAAGAGATCACAAACTCTGATGGGGCTGTATTCGAACTTGTCGAAGGTGAAGATTTAGTTTATCGAGCAGCAAGTGGAATGGGAGAAAAACAAATTGGACTTAGGATTCCAGTCAAGGGAAGTTTTTCTGGTTTAAGTCTACAATCTAAAGAAACGTTATATTGTGCTGATTCCGAAATGGATGATCGGGTCAATAGAGATGCTTGCCGCAGAGTGGGCCTTCGTTCCATGATCGTACTTCCTTTGTATTCTGATTCTGAGGTTCTCGGTGTTTTAAAAGTACATAGTGCTGTAGTCGATTATTATACAACTAACGAAACTTATGTGCTAAATATGTTGTCGGGAACTATGGCTGCTATTTTGCACAATGCATACCGTTGGGCAGAAAGAGAAAAAAGCCTTCAATCTATGGCCTACCTTGCCAGTCACGATGCCCTCACTGGTGTTTACAATCGTTCTGCTTTTTATGATTATTTGAGAAGGGGACTACATAGAGTCCAAGATGATCCATCTTTTCTAACAGTTGCTCTTTTTGATTTGGATGGTTTAAAAATTGTGAATGATACCCATGGTCATGCCGCAGGAGATTTTTATATTTCTAAGTTTGCCAGTCGTTTTTCCCATTTGCTCCAACACCAGGATGTATTTGCGAGGCTCGGCGGTGATGAATTCGGTCTCATTATGATCCACCACGAGTCAAAGGAGTCTACCTTAGGACATTTGAAAAACCTAACCAAAATGGTGGAAGGAGAAGTTCAGTTTGATACCACCAAATTGGAAATCAAAACCAGTATGGGCCTCTCCTTTTCTCCCGAAGATGGAACAGAACCGGAAACCTTAATGGCAATTGCTGATAGCCGTATGTATGAACACAAACGGTCTAAAAAAGCTGGATAAGGTTTTTAGACCTAACAACAACCTGCTGGTTCCTCTACATTTTCTTTAGATTTCGGGGAACAACAAGCAGAACTGGATTTTTCTAATTTAGGGAAAGTAACCACATCTTTTGGCAATCCGCAACTGACACTTGCCTTACATTCTGTTTTTCCATCTTTCAACTGGATGACAAAGGAATTTTCCTTGGGTAACATCTCGGACACAAAGTATTGCCTCATTGCTGTTTCGGTATTTCCAAATTCGATTCGTAATGTAGCATCATTCGGAATATCCATAGAGCCATTTACTTTTTTTAGAATGGAATTTACTTTGGCAAGAGTCATGGATTCGGTATCTCCTTCCACTTTTGGTTCTAACACTTGTAAAATGATTTCAAACCAAGAATCTGATTTCCCACCACAATCTACAGATTGAATTTTTGCTAGTTTGAACTCAGTGATATGATAATTCGGAAATATCTTTTTATTTTCACCATATTCAAATTTTAGATGTAGTTCTGGATAGAGGTCCAAACTGGTTGTAAAGTCCTTCCAAGTAAGTGTTTTCATTTTGTTTTCTCCTGTAATTCCTGGTTTGTAAACGATTCGCAATATTTTCGAATTTCTTCTCTCGTTTCTGCAAAAGCTTTTTTAATTTCTTCTTCAGTTCCTATTTTTTTGGAAGGATCAGTAAAGTTTTGATGAAACTTTTTGGCATCACTTGGAAAGTAAGGACAATTTTCTTTTGCATGGTCACAGACGGTGATAAGGAAATCAAATTGGATATCTTTGTATTCGTTGATGTGATTTGAAGTATGGTTTGAAATATCAATGTTTACTTCTTTCATCGTAGCGATGGCTTTTGGATTCACCCCATGAGTTTCAATCCCTGCGCTATACACATTCGCTTTTTCTTTTGCATAGAACCGCATCCAACCTTCGGCAATTTGGCTCCGGCAACTATTTCCTGTACAAAGAATTAGAATATTTTTTTGGTTATTCACAACAGTTACCTTGATTTTGGTTTTTGTAATTTTGAAGGAATTGGATTTGTTCTGAAAATTCCTGATAGGCTAGGTTCAAATTTTCCCAGTGGATGCAATAACAAGAGGAAGTCCCTTCGACTTCTCCTTTCACGAGTCCACCCTCTTTCAGTTCTTTCAAATGTTGAGACACTGTGGATTGGGCTAGCGGCAGAATCTCAACAATTTCTCCACAAACACATGTTTGTTTTTTTGCCAATACTTCTAAGATCGAAAGTCTTGCAGGATGGGAAAGAAGTTTGGTAAAGGCTGAGATCTTCTGGATCTTTTCCGGGAATTCTGTTTTTTTGTTCTGAGCCATAGTTTATCGTAAATATACGATAAACAGATTTGGTCTATTCCTGTCAACGGAAATGAGAGGACTTTCGGGGAGGTATCCCCCTTTCAGGGGGATGAGAATGAAAAAAATAGACCAGGAATCGGTTTTAGTGCGTGTGTGAGGGTTTCTAGAGGCCAGAACTGTCGGGAATCACCACAGGTTCATCTGAGGTAGGAGTATCTGGTTTTACATCTGCGGGCGTATAACCATTGTCATTTTGTGGTCTCGGTCGGTTGTCCCATTCTCCTGGATTTGGTTTTTTGTTTCCTTCCACAGAGAACAACCATCCATCCTCATCTTTGTTTTTGGTTCCTTGTTCGCGAGGAAAGGAATCAATTGGCCTTATGGTAATAGATATGTATTGGATGATTCTTTCGTCTTTAATTGGATCTAAATGCGCCAAACTATCGTTACGCCATCTATTTTTAGTGCGAGTTTCTCTTCGAAAACTTTTCATCACCAAATCTAAATCTTTCGAATATTTTGCGTAATGGGCTCTGGATGTTTTTGCTTGGATCACATAATACATGCCACCCTTTCGATGAAACAAAAATCGATTAGAAACCAATTGTTTGTGCTCTGTATAGTGTAACACGATGAAGACGGACTCATCAAATCCAGCTACTTCGTTTTCCAATATTTTTTCCCGAACGAGTTTTAAGTCTGGATATTTTGTGAGAAAGGTATCTATCGTTTCTTCAATAAAGCGGTCGATATCGTAGTCTTTGGTGCGTCGAGCCACATCAATTTGAAGGACAGCTTCGCGATTGGTTTTTGAAAATTGAATCCGGACTGTATCGGGGTGGCGTAAAACTGACTTTGCCCAACCTCTTGGATATTCAAATGCAAAACTGAGTGAATCTTCTATCCACGTTGCTGCATCCAAATGAGAAAGAGTAAGACATAATAAAACAAGTAGGCAAAGTCGCTTTTTCATACTTAGAATATCGGCCCCCAGTACCTTAATTATTGATAGTCAGTGAGTCCTTTTCGTAAATCTCGTTCTGGAAAAATTCCCAAATTTTCCCAAGAAGAAGGATCATGGATGGCCACCGATTCGAGTAAGGGTTGGAGTGGAGACCCATGAAAAGGTTTCCTTTTGAGGAAGGCCAAAATCCGGAAGGCCAATTCCAGAATTTTTGCAAAGAATCCACCAACCGGAACTGGGAAAAGAAATTTATTTATAATTCCTAAACTTTGGAATGTCTGAATGACTTGGTTTACGGTTACAAATTCAGGGTGAGAGAATACATAAACAAGTTTCGGGGTTTTTCCATCTAATGTTTGTTTTGTCCATGCCACTAATGCTTTTGTTGCATCGTTTATATGGAGGACAGATTTTTTTCGAGAGGAAGAAATATAAGGATAAATCTTTAATTTAGAGAGAGATCGTAATTTTGAAATAAAACTTTTGGTTCCTTTCCCATAAATACTTGCCATTCGAAAAAGCGAATAAGGTTTTCCAGAATTTAGGATATAGTTTTCCGCTAGGGCTTTGGTTTTTGCATAGATGGTGGTGCCCATCCTTTCGCTGTTTATGTTTAAATTGATTTCTTTGGATCCATAAACAGAAACAGAGCTTACAAATCCAAAATGAGGAATGTTTTTTATTTTAGCAAATTCGACAAGTAACTTTGTAGAATTAACGTTGATTTGGTGGTAAACTTCTTCTGTGACTTTTGCCCCAGAAACTACGGCCGCTAAATGTAAAATCAAATGGATTGGTTCTGGAATTAAAAACTCTTCGGGATTTTTTATTTGAGAAAGATCCCTTTCATAAAATTTAAAATTTTTATGAAACCGAATTGAATCGGGAAAATTTGCATAGTTTTTTCCGATGGCAATGATTTTGTAATCGCTGATTAGTTCTTTTAATAATTCTTTTCCAAGAACTCCGCTTCCTCCTGTGATGAGAATTGTTTTTGTCATACGAGAAATACCATTTGAAACCATCCCACAACTGCACCGAGAGCAGCTCCCACTAAAATTAATAACAATTCATCTTCTTGAAAGGCAGATCTTAAAATAGATTCAAATTCTTTGGGTGGAAGTGCCGCCATTCGATCTCCCATCATCATTTCAATTTCTAAGGCAGATCCTAAATACTCTTCTAAATGAAATGATTTTTCTACGGCATTGTCTGCCATAGCCACAGCAATCCTTTCTTTGGCTGCATCAAACTCTTCGATTTTTCCAGAAGCATAAAGGGCAGGTTTTGCAAGGAAAGTAATTGTATCTACATGGTGGATCACTTCCTTCCGAATGATGTCGATGATCTCTTTGGATGCCTTTCCAAAAATTAATTCTGAGAGAATGTTTTTTGGAGTTAGAATTTTTTCACTCACCAACTTTGCATAGAGTCTAGAAACTTCTGTTTGTCTTTTTAAAAATAAACCTTGGTAAGTAAAAATTCCTAAAAACTTTTTCGGGAGTAAGGGGCGAAAGATCATCTCAAGAGCAAGGTAGTTGGTAAGATATCCTACAATCACACCTTGGATGGGAAGGGTCCAATTTAAGGGAAAATAAATCATAAAAATCATTTGGACAAGTCCCAAAAGAAATCCAAAATAAAATCCTGACCTTTCAATGAATCGAAACTCAGGAGCTCCTACTTCTTGGAATAGTTCCACAACAAGACCAACATTACTGCCAGATAATTTCTTTAGGACTAAGGTTTTGACATCAAAAAGGGAATCAATGTCCTTTTGGAGTTTACGGATTACCTTTCTGATCGTGACTCCACTTTCCCGTTTGACCTTATGATATATTTCTTCTCTAACGACTTCAGGAATCATATCCCAAAGTTTGGGATCAAGGCTATCCGAAAATTCTCTCATCGTATAGCGAATGCTAGGCTCCAGTGCAGGTAAAAAAACTAACTCTGCTTTTTTGGGATCTACTTTTAAAAAGACTTCTTTGATATTCAAAAGACGTTCCGTGATCACATCCACGGACTTACTGGCCATTTTATGTGCTTTTCGAGGGATGATTCCCTGCCAGCCCAAATAGGGAGGGATTCCGACAAATTGAATGGGGTAGAAAGTCATCTTCAGGGCCAGCCAATTGGTCACCCAACCCACAAATCCATACGTGAAGGGAATCATTAGGAGTTTCCATTGTTCCGCTGTCAGCCCATTCTCCCACATTCCGCTATGAGTAATCCCTAGGAGATAGAACAAGGGCAATCGAAATTCCTTGCCGAGGTGATTTTTCCGGCAAGGAATCGTAACTTTTGTTATTTTTTTGCCGATAGCCCTAAAAAAGGTTTGATTTGTGTACGGAAACAGACTACAAATGGTACACTTTGGTAATTCCTTAGGTATTTCCCGAAGTGTATTAGAAAATCTGTGGTATAGCCACAAAGCGAATTTGAATAGAGGGTAAGTCTTATGCGTGTTCGGGGAATCATAACAGTTCTCGTTCTTTTATCTCTAACGGTTGTGGGTTGTTCCCGCAAAAAGAAATCAATGCCGTTCTGGTTCTTGTTAGGAATCGGTGGTGCTGTATCCGATGCAAGAGATGGAGTCGTGACTCCTCCCGATTCCAACGGGGTTCCTCTCCCGCCTCCTGGTGATGGTGTGACACCAACAGATCCAGAGGAAGTTCCTGGCAACAATTCCGGACAAGAAGTGGCTACCCATGGCCCAGCAAGGGTGATTGGAACCATCGTTCCTGTCGTGGCTGGTGTCCCTGCCAACGTTGTTTGTGGAAACCCTGGTGCCCCAGCGGCTCCTGGATGTATTGATCTTACTTTAATCTCTGTTAGAATCGAAGTAGCAAATGGAGAAACAAATACCCTCGTTGCCTCCACTTATGCTGCATCCAATGGTAAATTCCAATTTGATTTAACTGACCTGCCTAACAACAGCTATCGAGTCCTTATCAATACAGGATACGGTCTCAATTATACTTACCAAGACTTTTCATTTGTTTTTGATCCCACTCAAAACCCATATACTTTAGTAAATGTAGGAAATCTTCTCGCAGAACGTTTGTATTACGGACAAGGCCCTGCTCAATTTATTGGAGTGGTCACTAGTCCTGGATTTTCTGGCGGCGGGGTAACCGTTCCTGCAGGCCCTATTGCTGGGATCACAGTTACTATTGTTGATTCGAACGGAAATACTGTGGGAACCGGAGTCACTGGTTCTAACGGTTCCTATGTCATCAATATCAACCCTCTTCCTAACGGAAATTATACGGTAGTATATTCAGGTGATTCAGTAGAAGTATCTGGCCAACCCTTTGCCAATACCTCTGAATTCATTCATTACACATTCCCTGGAACCAATCCAAATACTGTTGCGCAAGTGGATTTAGGAGAAACAAGCCTTCCATGGATGGCAGCAACAGAAAGTGACCTCCACTTAACAGGAAATATCCTGAACGGAGCACTTCCTTCTGACTCTACTTCTGTGTTCACAATCAAATTAAAGAATGAACAAGGTGCGATTTTACAAACAGTTCAAATCACTGGAAATGGAAATTTTGCCATTGAAGGAAGTTACCTGACAAATGGTGTCTATTACATAGAAGTATCAAACCCTGTTTTTTACACAGTGTCTCAATCCTTTTTATTTACGGCTTCTCCTACTGGAGGAACCAAAAACGTAGCCATTGCTGATCCGATCTATATCGTTGCCAAACCTTCTCTTGTGACTGGGTTTGTAAAAGATGCAGGTGGTGACCATGTTGCGGGAACGGTGATCAACGTAAGACCATCTACAAACCAAGCACCATCTCGCCTATTGTATTTGAAAGATGATCCTAAACTTGGAAACGCGGTCAAACTTTGGATTGTTGAGGCACTGAGTGCCGTTGCTGGAACCAATTGTTCACTCAACCAAGCAGGTTCTATTTGTTCTTGTGCTGTGAATCCAACTGCTTCTTGTTTGGCGACGGTACAAGGTTCTGGCCCATGGGGATACCAAACTTATGGAAACAAACTTTATGAAGTCAATCCAACAACCAAAGAAGTATCCTTCCTTGGTGCAAGTGGGCTTTGGTCATATTACATTTCCGCTCCTGGATTTGAAAACTATTGTGGATCCAATCCTTCTCCTTGTTCTTCCAATCCACTCCAAGTGAGTTTGAATGGAGTGAACTACAATGCGGGAACTATTTCTCTCACATCGATTGCCACTCGTTCGCAAATCCTTGGAACGATTTCGATTCGCGATACGGCTCCTTCTGCTAACTCCGTCCATACCAACCAATCGGGACTTTTTGTGGTTTTGCTTGGAAACACTGCAGTGGATGGTTCCAGTCTCGCCCACATCACAACAACTTCTGCGGGACAATTTAGTTTTGGTGGTAGTTCTTATGTAGTGACTTTACCAACCATCCTTCCTGTTCCTTTTACAAATGACGAAGCCGGCCGAGTCGGTTATGCTTTATACCAATTGGGGACAGGTTCTGCTACAACTCTGGCACAAACGCCTAGCGTTGCCAAGGCGAATGATAGCAATGCATCCATTGATGTGATTAATGGTAATGAATACAACTTCCGTCAAAGTTCTTACCAACTCATCGTTGTGGATCGAGTGGCACCGTCTTACCAATCTAGTTACTTATCTTCTACAAGTTTGCGAGTAGACACATCTACTGTAGCATCAAACCAATATGCATCCACTCCTGCTGTGTTTAACGTAAACGGAACTGTGATGCATAGCCCAAGAGCCACTGTCACTGGTGTGGTGACAGATGCTGTATCCACTCAAAATGTGAGTGGTGCAACCGTGACACTCGGCCGTTTGGTCGGTGGTAACTTTGTTGCTGATGTTCACAGAGACTGTTCTGGTGGTTTTGATTCTCCGAATTGTTCTGTTTCGTCCGCAAGAAATTCTGGTTCCGACCAAGTAGTGGGATCTGTTTCTTCACAATCAAACGGAAGTTATAGTTTTCCATTCCTTTCACCAGGTTCTTACCAACTCCGTGTGGAAAAAAATGGAATCACTACTTACTTCCCTGTAGAAGTGGGAACTGGTGGAGGAACTGTGGTTGTGAACACTCCTATCATTACAAACGACGGACGTGGTCATTTGTCTGGTTCTGTTAGAACTCCAGGCGGATTCTCTTTCCTTGGAACGTATTCTTTGGAGATTGTAGATCCTAACGGCGGGACATTACGTCCATCTGCTGGTGTCCAACCGTCTTCCATTGCAACGGGAGCAACTGTCTTCTCAAATGCTAGCCAATACACAATTTTCAATATCAACGCAGGTCGTTGGAAAGTTCGATTTGTCTCAGCAGGTTATGCATCTGTGGAAGGAATTGTAGACATCCAAGCAGATGTGACCACTAACTTTGATATCATTACCTTTGTTCCAGGAAGCCAAACCAGTGGTTCTATTTCTGGACGAGCATTGTCGGCATTGTATAACACAGGAGTTTGTAACCTAACAGCCCGCATTCGACCAGGTGTGAATGTAAAATCGGGAGCCTATGCTATCGATGCAAATGGAGTTACAATTGCTTCTGTCAAAACATCTACTGACGGGTCGTATGTGATTCCTTCTGTGCCACCAGGCAACTATACTTTAGAAGTTTCTGGTTCTGGAAAACGAGGGGATTGTACTTCGGTTTCGGAAAACTATTCCACTACTTACAGAACAGTAGTTTCTGCAGGTTCGGAAACACCGGCAAACCAAAACATACTTGTGACACCAATCCTTCCTGATAACGAAATGCGAGTGGTTCTTTCTTGGGGTGCGAAACCTCGTGACTTGGATTCGCACTTACAATACGGAAATTCTGCTAACAATCGCATTGTTTGGAATAACAAAACTCCTCTCGGTACTGGTAACGGAAGTTTGGATTACGATATCACAACTGGATATGGTCCAGAAACAATCACACTCCAAGGATCGGTTTGGAGCCAACCAAATCGTTATTACAGCATTTACAATTGGTCTGGTGAGGCCCTTATGGGAATCTCTGGCGCCAATGTTCGAGTTTTTAAAGGAAGTGTGGGAGAGGTGAGGAACTATTCCATCGCACCAAACCATTCCAATCGTTGGTGGAAAATCTTCTGTATCGCACAAGACAAATCCATCTCCGACGTGGGAACCGCAGGTTGTAGTGCTTCCAACTTTATTGAAAGGTCCATGTATTCCAATTAGTTGGTAATACAGTAATCACGAATACTAATGGTTCTAGACTGTATTGAAATCTACGATACAGTTTAGAACTAGAAGAAATCGACGAGAGCAGTATCTGTTCTTAAATAAAAAGAAAACTAGTTTGAGAATTAGGAAAGGACAGTAACGGAATACTGTCCTTTTTTTTCGTTCACTTGTAAATCGAGATCATAAAGATCCGAAAGATTTTTGTCCGTCAATACTTCTGACTTTTTCCCAAAACTAATTACCTTACCTTCCTTTAATAAAAGAATTTTGGAAAAGTCTTCGGGAATTTCTTCGATCCTATGGGTGATGAGAATTCTTGTGAGTTTGGGATTGTTATCTTTTAATTGAGATAAGGACTTTCCAAAATCGGTTCTAGCAGTGATGTCTAAAGTTGCAGTTGGCTCATCTAAAACTAAAATTTCTTTTCCTAATCCAAAAGCTCGCAAAAGTAAAACCTTCATTTTTTCCCCAGATGAAAGTGTGGAATAAACTTGGTCTTTTTTGTGGATTAGGTTTATCGAGCGTAACAGTGATTCTGCGGTCTTTTCTTGTAATTCTGTTGGGTCTTTATAAAGTCCAAGGGTACCGATCACACCGGTTAGTACCATTTCAAATGTGGTGAGTCTTTGTAATAAGGTTTCTTGGTGCCCGGGTTGCACCATTCCAATTCGGTTTTGTAAAGGAGCCATTGGTGTTTCACCATAAGTTTCCCCAAATGCAGAAATGGAACCAGTGGTGGGCCATGAATAACCAAATAGCAAATTGATAAGAGTCGTTTTTCCGGCTCCGTTCCTTCCTATGATGGCAAGAGAATCACCTTGGTTCAGTGAAAAATTAACATTGTCTAAAATTTTTTTGTCTGTTCTAACATAGGAAACAGATTCAAAACGGATCACTTCACTCATTCGATTTTTTAAATAATAGTTCGATTTTATTCACTGCAGCAGAAAACACATCGATATTATCTAAATTAAATTTTGCGAGTAGGATTTTGTCAATCGCATAGAATCCTTTTTTCTGTTCATGATAATCAGCCATCATATTTGCCATATAGATGACTTCGACTAAGTCCCTTAATTCCGGAGGTGCCAAAAAAGGTTTGTGGTGGTATTCAATGGCAACACGAAGGTCCATTGGGAATTCCCATTTTTCAGCAAGTAAGGCTCCGAGTTGTGGGTGACTGAGTCCAATTGCCATTTCTTCTAAAAGAGTAGAGTTTCCTGAATCGACACCTCTTTGGTAGTTTTCAATTTTTTTGAAAAAACCTCGGTCTACAGAAAGTAAAAGGAACTTTCCGATGTCGTGTAACAAAGCACTGACGGCAATAATATCGGCAATTTTATTAGTATGGTTGTTTTCTGTGGCCAGGTACCTTGCGTAATAACTGCAACGGCTGGAATGATCCCAAACATCCATCATCTTGCCGTATTGACCATCCATAATTTTGCGAACCCCGGATACATAGAGAAGGTTCCGCAAGTTTTTGAGTCCTACAACTTTCACCGCTTGTAAGATGGAACTTACTTGGCTTCTGTTTGCAAAAAAAGCAGAGTTTGAAAGTTTTAATAGGTCAGCAGAGAGAGCTGGATTTTTTTCGATTTCTTGCGAAATCATGTGTAAATCGGAATCTGGATTGTTACATAGTTGAATGATTTTTGTAAGAGAATGAGGGAGTGGCGGAAGACCGTCAATTTCGTTGAGAAGTTTTGTTTTTAAGTCTGTTTGGATTTCAACAGGAGTGGTGACTTCTGGTACAGATAATGTAGCGCGTGTTATTTTGTCGTTTGTAAAGATTTTGAATTTTTCAGAACCAATTCCAGAGTTTTTGAGGAGGAGTTGGATGAGTACTAACCCTAAACCAGCAGACTCTGTACTGTCGGAAACATCGGTAAAGGCATCAGAAAGATCATTATAGTTTTTTGCGACTTCGATCCTTCGGTTAATGCGTGATAGTTCTTCTTTTGTAATGGGTGCGTTGTTTTCTACGGCGAAGTGAATGGACTTTCCTTCTACCTTCATGAGTAAACTGATGTAGTAATTTCCGCCGTCTAACCGATCCAATTGTTCGTTCCACTTCATGATGATGTTTTCTTGGAACCGGGACATTCCCTTAGCATAGTCACCAGCGTTTTGGATGTCTAAATTTTCACGGGTAAAGTAATCGCGTTTTGCATTTGCTTTGTTGGCATTCATCAGGAGTTCTTTAAGGACAGTGAAGATGACTTCTACCAAATAAAGTTTATCCATATACCCCATTACATGGACAAGTAATGCGTATATCTCCTGATTTTGTTCTTCTGTAACAAAGTAAAAGTTGATTCTAGATTCTTTTGCGGTTTCTAATTGAGATATAATTTCTTGAAAATTCACAAACGCTTTTTCCCGTAACACTCTTATATTTTAAATTCTTTTGGATGCAATAGATATTTTTTATTCACCCGATTTCTATTTTGTCCCAGGGGTCTTGTATAGTGATATCAACAGTGGAGGAAATCACTATGGATATGTTAGACCAAATGAATTTGCATTTACTCATGCAGGAGAGATTAGAAAAAATTTTAGAAGATATCGAAAGAAGGCCTAAGGAGAAATCCAAAAAAACAAAAGCTTTTGATCGAATTCCCGCAAACAAAGAACGCGCTGAGTGGAATCTACAAGAAATACCGGTTCTATTTGGTGCTTAACTTAGTGAAAACCGCAACCAAGTATTAAGAGTTTTCCTATGGATGATGCCGGAATGGTCTTGGTTAGCCCACTTTGCCAATTCTGCTAATGATGGGGGAAAACCCTGAAATGTTTTTACAGAATGTCCCTGGTTCTTTATGGATGGGAAACTGATTTCTTTGGCTTCAGAAAGAAATTGAATGCCGGAAAAAGAATCTTTTTTGTTCATTTGTTCCCAGGCAGTTTGATTTTTTCCTTTCCGTTCACCAGAATACAAACGTTTGGTGGTGAGTTCTAAACTTTTTTTCCGACTGATGTCAGGTAAATAATATCTTTCGTATCCTGTGCCCTTACAATGGGACTTCCCACGTTCTGCTAAGTAACTAACACCGCTCACAAAAAATTTCCTGTTTTCTATCGATTCCGTAATGGATTCTACCATCCCGAGTAAATTCAAACTAGGATTGGAATAATGCGGCCATTTTTTTCCTAAACCAGTTTGAAATAAATGTTCTACAATTTGATCCAAAGGGTGTCCGGTATTGACTAGTATTTTGGGATTTGCCAGATCAAAAATATAGGATGCTCCACCTAACCAAGTGATGATGGGAATGTATTTGGGAAGGTCTAATAAAAAATGATAGGTTGTTCCTCGACCAGAATCAAATGAAACAATATAATCAGGAATCACCCCGTTTGGTAAGAGGTATCCGAGGGCTGTGTCACTGGCAAAAATAAGAAAGTTGTCTCTTTCTTTTTGAATAGTGGGTAGATCCAATTCCAAACCAGGACTTGCTCCCAGAAATAACACAGATGTTTTTTCCCCTGAAAAGGATTGGAACCATTGGAAACTCGTTTTGTTGGAAAAAAGACCGATTCTATTTTTTAAATAATTATGTGTCCATAACTTACTAAAATGTTGGATTGTGTTTTGATTGATCTCGGTTGTATTTAATTGCGATTGAAAGTTTGTTTGGCAGTCTTTTATAAGTTCAGGAAATAATCTTTCATAACTAGGTGTTATGTACAAACTCCATTTTGATTGTGCAGAAAGTGAAACACCAGGAAGATTTTTAATTTTCTCTTTTAAATTTGACCAATTGGGACTTTTTCCTGTAACAAAAAACAAAAACAATCCCTTGGATTTCGCTAAGTTTTCCAAAATTTGCATTTCTGTTTGGAATTCTATTAACTCATAAATTTGATTATGAGGCTCCCAGAAAACAATGGTTTGGTGGTCGTTTGGTGTTTCTAAATAGGATCGAACAATGTGTAAAGCTCCAGTTCCAAGGATTACAGGAAGGGAATCGGAACGAAGGTTTGTGAGAAATCGAGAAGCCTCCTTTTCAGGGGAGACTTTCGAGTGTAGATAAGAATTGTCGGGAGTTTGAAAATTATAGAGAAGGTCGTTTTGAAAGTGAGGGATTAGAGGAATGGGAGTAACCTCTTAGTCCTCTTCATCCTCGTCTGCATCATCGGAGTCGTCATCTGAATCGTCGTCGAAGTCATCATCGTCATCTGAATCGTCGTCGTCATCATCAGAATCATCACCGAACTCGTCTTCGAAACCATCTTCCAGTTCCGGTTTACGTGCTTCTTCTTCAGGGATAAAGTCTTCTTCGATATCTTCTTCTGCATGAGGAGCAAAGGAAGTCCCTGCAGTGGATGTAACACCTGCCAGTTTGTCTTTTTCCGCTTGGAGGAGTGCTTTTTCTTCAGAGGAAAGGTATTTCCACTGAACCATATCGTTAGTAAGTGCGTATAATGCTTGAACTGTTAGTTTACGGTTCTTTAATTTTTTAGGTAGAGTGATTTTTTCGATTTTGTCAATCGTACTGAAACCGGCCACACAAGTTTCGTATTTTTTTTCCCGGCAAAGTTCTATTAAGGATACGATATCGAAGTCTTCTTTATGTGATTGGCTCATGTTTTTTGATTCCCCGGAGGAAGTGAGTGGAATGTTAGACCAGCCTGGGGGGTGGGGGTCAGATGTCAAGGGAAAGTTCGAAAACGGGCTTTACAGACCTTCTCGTTGTCCAAACCATGGGGATGGATCGTCCAATATATGGGCATTATGAAGAACTCCCTCATTTTAATTGTTAGTTTATGTCTCATTAGTTGCGCCCCGGCAAAATCCTCCTATTTTGGAGAGGAGTCTTGGGTCGGACTTGCCGAAAGTGGTGCTGAAATTTCTTTCTCCCAATTGGGGAAAGAGGAAATAGCCCTCAATGTTTACTCACCAGACTGTGTTCCTTGTTGGAAAGAGATTCCCGCACTCAATCTTTTACATGCCGAAATTCAAAGTCAGTTTCCTTCGAAAGCTTTGTATATGGTTGTAGATCCTTATCAAATTGTTCCAGATGTGACCGACGAGCGCCCGTTTGGTGAAGTCTACCAGTTGGCAAAACAACGAATGGAAATCGAAGTCAAAAATAGAAAAATCCAGGTTCCTATTGTGTTTATGAAACCACCTTTTCGTGTCAAAGAAGGTGGGTTGATTACGGGAACACCTGAAACAATGTTGTTTGTCACAAAACCTATGCGATTGTATTATAATTTTTTAGGATCAATTTCGGAACAGGCTTCTGCTGAAGTCATTCGAAAAGATGCCAAGTTTAATTTTTTTCGATACCAATTTGGAATGGAATCATTGTGAGAGCAGTATTCATAAGATTTATAGATTGTGAAGGTCCAGGAATTTTAGAACCCTTACTTCGGGAAGCCGGCTATCGAATCAGTTATCAAAATGCTTATGATAGACGAGTTCACCTCATGCCAGAAATTCATTTGAATTTTGATTTGATTGTTATGTTAGGTGGTCCGCAATCGGTTGCCGATCCTGCAGAACAAGAATTTTTTAAACCTTATTATGATATCGTAACAAATGTAGCTGCATTACCAGACAAAAAACTAATTGGGATTTGTTTGGGTTCACAAATTATTGCAAAGGCATTAGGTGCCAATGTTCGTCCTGGGACCAAGGGTCCAGAAACTGGATTTTCTGACTTACAAATTTTAAAACAGGAACATCCAATTTTTAAAGGGATTGATAAAGAATCAATTTTAGCATTCCACCTTCACGAAGATATTTTTGACATTCCTGTAGGTGCAGAACATTTACTTGCTAGTGAATTCTATGCAAACCAAATGTTTTCTTATAAAAACAAAATTTTTGCTTTTCAGACTCATCTGGAACCAACTTTAGAAATGTTGAATGTTTGGCAGACAGTTCATAAAGAGTTTATCGCAAAAGGAACTGGTGATTTTTCTGAGATCGCTAACAAACAAAAGGTAATGGCAGAAACAGCTAATACCATATTTCGAAATATTATAAATTTATAACGGACTCGGTATGTTTCAAAAAATATTAACAATTTTATTCGGCAGTAAGTATGAAAGGGATTTGAAAAGACTGAATCCTATTGTAGATGCTATCAATTCTTTTGAGCCGACAATCAAAGCAATGGATGACGAAACGTTGTCTCATCAAACGAAAAAGTTTAAAGAAAGGTTGGCCTCTGGAGAAACTTTAGATGATGTTTTACCTGAAGCATTCGCAACAGTTCGTGAAGTGGCTTATAGAACTTTGGGTATGCGTCATTTTGACGTGCAGATGATGGGTGGTATTTCCTTACATTGGGGAAACATTTCTGAAATGAAAACTGGTGAAGGTAAAACGTTAACTTCTACGTTACCTATTTACCTAAATTCACTTTCTGACGAAGGTGTTCATGTTGTTACAGTAAACGACTATTTGGCGAAACGGGATGCAAATTGGATGCGCCCTGTGTATGAATTTTTGAAAGTTTCTGTTGGTGTCATTCAACATGATATGGATCATGAAGAAAGAAAAATAGCTTATAATTCTGATATTACTTATGGAACCAACAACGAGTTCGGTTTTGATTACCTTCGTGATAACATGGTAAGTTATAAAGAACATCGCGTACAAAGACAACATAACTTTGCGATCGTGGATGAGGTGGATTCAATTTTAGTGGATGAAGCGAGAACTCCGCTTATCATTTCTGGCCCAGCCGAAGAATCCACAGACAAATATCTGAAAGTTGATAGAATCATCCCAAAACTCATTGAAGGTGAGGACTATGAAATCGATGAAAAAGCAAAAAATGTAATTTTGTCGGAAGCAGGAGTTCATCACGTAGAGGAACTGTTAGGTGTTGATAACTTATACCAAGCAGAAAATATTGAACTCGTTCACCACGTACAACAAGCTTTAAAAGCTCATAAGATTTTTTATAAAGATAAGGACTATGTGGTTCAAGGCGGGGAAGTCATTATTGTTGATGAGTTCACTGGTCGTTTGATGAAAGGTCGCCGTTACTCGGATGGTTTACACCAATCTTTGGAAGCAAAAGAAGGTGTTCCGATTGCGCGTGAATCGCAAACACTTGCATCCATTACTTTCCAAAACTATTTCCGTATCTATAAAAAGTTAGCTGGTATGACGGGAACTGCGGATACGGAAGCGGAAGAATTCAAAAAAATCTACAATTTAGATGTGATAGTCATTCCTTCTAATGTAAAGATCCAACGTTTGGATATGGCTGACCGTGTTTATAAAACAGAACGTGAAAAGTTTGATGCTGTAGTTAAAGACATTCAAGAAAAAGTAGCTAAAAAGCAACCGGTATTAGTGGGAACAATTTCCATTGAAAAATCGGAAGTGTTGTCTAAACTTTTAACTTCACATGGGATTGCACATAATGTATTAAATGCAAAACAACATGAGAGAGAATCTGAAATTGTTGCCAATGCGGGTCGTCCTGGTGCCATTACGATTGCTACGAACATGGCAGGTCGTGGAACCGATATCGTTCTTGGTGGTGCACCTAAATACAAAGATGATTTGGAAAAGTTAGATGAACTTAGTGAATCCTCTGGAATTAAAGCCAAAGCAGAACTAGAAGTTATTTATAGTTTTCGTGAGTATCTGATCAAACAGAAGTTTGAAGATGCTGAATCAAAAATATCTGAAATTAGAAACGATAATATCAAAAAAGAATGTAACAAAATTCTAACAGAAGCCAAAAAATGGAAAGTAGATCATGACTTCGTGATTGGTGCTGGTGGGTTACATATCATTGGTTCGGAACGACATGAGTCACGTCGGATTGATAACCAGCTCCGTGGTCGGTCTGGTAGACAAGGTGACCCAGGTTCTTCGAGGTTTTATTTATCCCTCCAAGATGATTTGATGCGAATTTTTGGATCCGATCGAATTGCTCGTATTATGGATACACTCAAGATGCCAGAAGGCCAAGAGTTAGAACATAATATGGTATCCAATGCCATCGCTCGTGCTCAGAAACGCGTTGAAGGCCATAACTTTGACATCAGAAAACACTTGTTAGAGTATGATGATGTGATGAATCGTCAAAGGATTTATATCTACGGAATTCGTAATGAACTTTTAGACAAAGGTAACATGTCGCGAACCATCGCAGATTTTTTTGATGAAGTTGTTGAGAACCAAGTAATTGTTTATTGCGAAGGGAATAATGTTGATGCTTGGGAAACTGAATCACTAAATGAGTGGTTACAAAGTTTAGGAATCACAGAAACTATTGATGCAAAACAATTTAAAAAGGAATCGAATCCTCAATTGAAAGTATTTGAGATTGTTTCCAAACTTGTAAAAGATTTGTATGAATTCAAAGTTTCTTCCATTGGCGAAGATGTTTGGAGATCGATCGAAAGAAATGTATTTTTAGACATTCTGGATCATAGATGGAAAGAACATTTGTATGCAATGGATCATTTGAAAGAAGGAATTTGGACTGTTGGTTACGGTGAAAAAAATCCTTTGATTGAATATAAACTACAAGGATTTAAGATGTTTGATCAGTTGGTCGAAAGTCTTAAAAATGAAGTGGTTTCCTTCCTATTAAAAATTGAAGTTACTGACTCAGATCGTAATCAAGATGAATCATCACCAAAAGAATACAAAAAAATTGGTGAAGAACAAAGAGCGGAAGTGGATATGTTTGGGAATGAAGTGAAATCCAACAAAACTAAAGCTCAAGTATCATCCACAACTAGTTCTGGTGGTGGATCAGAAAGAAAATCTAGTCGTAGAAAGAAGTAAGAAAAACTTACTTCTGTATAGAAAAACAATCCAACTCTGATGAGAAGGTTTTCTCCTTAGGTAAGGAGTTGGATTGTTTGAATTCGTTTGTTATTCATTTGATTCTAAATTTTAAATTTTTTGATTTTAAAATCAATCTCTTAGCTGTTTAAACTAAAAGTTCTCTCAATCATTCAACGGATTTAGCAACCACCCCATCGATATCCGATCCATTGGTATATGAGTGAGGGTATACATATCCTGATCCTGTATTTGGATTGATAACCGCCGAGGCAGAAGTCATTTTTATAAATTTAAATCCATTGTTTTGGATATTGGTACGAGCGGCCGCATCACAATTGGCACCGGGTCCACCAACGATTAAATCATCAAGATTGAAGCCATCACCACCACCTAACAAAAATCCACTTCCTGTGGATGTAAACAATTCATCTAAGCTAAATTGTTTGGTGGCCATATTGTAAAGAACCGGTCGAAGACCACCAAATCCAGGCCAAGAAGAAATTTTATTACTATCGGCTACACTTGGATTAAAACCACTGAGATCGAAACCACAGTAGTTTGTACCGTCAAAAGAAACGTGGACTACCATTGGATCAAATGCATATCGATCGCTAGTATCTGAAACCTTAAAGGGGTTTTCATAAACTATAAAATCAATTCCAGTAACGTTCTTTACTGTTTTTCCTGCCCATGATAAAACGATGGTTGCACCAGCTCCTGTTAAATTTAATGCATAAACATCTAAAGATCCAGAAAACTCTCCACCACCACAAATGCCATTGATTGCTTTAGATGAGTTGTTGAATCCACTCACATTGGAATTGGCAGAGACAACTGTATTTGCAATGGGAATCGATGTTGGGAGGGTAGTTGGCGGGCATGGACCCACAGAAGAAGAGTTTGTTAGTGGTAGAGCTAATAATGGCAACAAGAGGTCATTATTTTTTTCCTTCTCAGAACATTGCAGAAAAGTCAAAGTGATTAAGAATAATAATAGAATAGATTTTATTTGAAACTGACCCACGAATTTTCTCCTGTTTGCCTTTATCCAATTGAATAAAGGCAAAGTTTTTGATATTAAAAAGTTTTAGTTAAGAAATTAAATGCAAATGATCCATTACAACCTGCTGCTTTGGGATTTGTAGTATAAACAGTACCAGAAGCTTTTCTTGAAGATAAATCTGTTTTTGTTTCAGCTAATGTTGGTTTGCCGTTAAATACATCACAAATTAAAATTTCATTGTCAGCAGTAATTGTCCAAATTAAGGCCGAAATGTTTGCATTGTTTTTTGGTTTATAATAAAGCACTCGATCTGTGTTGCTAAATTCCACGATTTCAGCGTTGACTCGATATGTTGAAGTCCCTGCACCATTTACATAATCAACATACAAATAACCTGTTGTAGTTCCGAAATTGGATTGGATAGAAACTGTATTAGAGCCAGGAGTGTTACATGTTCCTGCAGAACAACTAGCTTGAAAGTATGTTCCTCTAATTTCAATTTGACCAGCTTCTTTTGCAGAAGCCTCTGCTGTTTTCAATAATCCTAATACTAAATTATTGTCAGCTTCCGATTTGTTTACTTTACCATTATCTGCACATGCTGTGACTAAAAGTGCAAACAGCATTACGAGTGTTAGTTTTAGTGTAGTTTTCATTTAGATTCTCCTAAATCTTGATTTGAATTTAGGGGAACGCGGACAGGAAATAGGTTTATCCACGTCAAAAGACGAGAAATCTTAAAATCTATAGATAGATATGTAAGTAGTGTTTTTTCCATACGGTGCCCCGAGTTTACCTTCGGGGCCCCTTTACAAAATCTGTTGTTAGAACAGAAGTGTGTAAGTGTGCAAAGTTCCCAATCCACGAGAAAAAATTGCGGGGAAGATCTGGCTTATCATCTAACATAGCTTAAGCTATGTGTATGCATCACAGTTGCGGGTCAGCACAGGACTTTCACCTGTTTCCTCCCTAAAGGTAATGCCACAGTCCCTACCTCCATATTTTTTGTCAATACATTTAGTTTGTCTTTGTTTTGTCTGACAAGGTTCTTAAAAAAGAAACAAGTAAGTCAATCTCTGAATCATTAATTATACGGTTCAGATTGTAATGGTTCATACGGCGAACTGCTTCTTTGATAGTGGAAACACTACCATCATGAAAGTAAGGTGCTGTCAGGGTTACGTTACGTAGAGGTGGAACCTTAAAGAAAAATTTATCTTCTGGATTATTGGTAAATTCAAATCTGCCTAAATCATTTGTATTGTAAGAATGTACTGTATCTAATTTTGTAAATTGAGACCCACCTAGAAGATTTTGTTTGTGACAATTTGTACATCCCACATCTAAAAATATTTTTAATCCTTCTAATTCTTCAGCCTTTAAAGCAAAAACATTTGATTCTAAAAAATCATCGAATCTAGATTTTGATACTAGGGACCTTTCGAAAGCCACGAGTCCTAATCGAATGGAATGGATACTCGGAGCCGGCGATTCGGGGAAAGCATTTGCAAAAAAAGAAGTGTAACTGGAGTCATTTTGGATTCTTGTTAATAGTTCTGTTTCCGATGGCAAAGACATTTCAAGTGGATTTACAAATGGATCAATAGCTTGTTCGTACAATGTACTCCGTCTGCCATCCCAAAAAATAATCGGCAAAAAACCAACATTGAGTATCGTAGGAGTATTTCTTTTTCCTTGTTGTCCAAATGTTCCTCGTGAAGTGGATTGGCGATCCATCCCAGCTGCATTTCCATCAATGGGATGACAAGTTAAACAAGATTGGACATGATTCGAAGAAAGTTTGTTATCTCTAAAAAGTTTGTTACCTAAACTAATCAAAGTGGCATTATCAGATTCAGAGCCAGGAACAGAATTTGGTAGAATTCCAATTTTTTCTCTAGCAGATGTTTGTAATTCCGATGCGTAGGAAAAATTTGTAATCAAATATAAACTAATCCAAGTATCAATGTTTGGGTTAATTTTTTCTTGGCTTGGGTTTAAAGAACAGCTAACGAAAATTAAGCTAAATATTATAATAATAATTTTTTTTGTATGTAAACTTGTGAAAAAATCTGACAAAGATAAGAACATAGGAACCAAACAAGGAATGGAACCTTAATCCATCAATTCTATTTTTGGATTTGGTTTTAAGAGTTTAGTAAAATTTCAACAAATGACGTACGAATTTCATAAACTCAAATCGCAAAATTGATTATTTTGTATGGAAAGAGTTGGTTACGATCGCAATGGTTCCTGCAATTTCTCCTATCTTTTGGCTGACTTGGTTTAGATCTTCTGAGTTGTTTGCAAGCTCTTGGGCATTTCCGGAAAGAGTATTGATTGTATTTACCATATCTTCAGATGCTTTTTTCTGTTCTCGACTCGAAAACTCAATGGTTTCTGCCATTTCCTGTAGGCCGTTTAATTCGGTTGTAACATTGATTAAACTATTTGTTTGCGTAGTCATTTCTTCTTTTAAGCCGTCTACACTATTTTGCATTCTTTTCGATTGTTCTACGATTTCACTAAGTGCATTCACCGTTTCATGAACATAGTTTGCACCGATATCCACTACGGAATTACTTTTATCAATCAGTCTTTTGATGTTCTTAACAGAAAATTGTGTTTTGTCAGCTAACTTGGATATTTCTTCTGCTACTACTGCAAAACCCATACCGGCGTCACCTGCACGAGCCGCTTCAATACTTGCGTTTAACGCGAGTAAGTTAGTCCTTTCTGAGATATCGGTGATTAAATCAACAATGCCTGTGATTTCTTTTGTAACAATATGAATCTCTGACATTGCTTGGTTTGTGTTTTGAATGGAAGTATTTCCTAAATTGGCTAAATTTGTAGAGTTTATGGATTGATCTGTTAATTGTAATAGTGCTTTCTCTATATTAAAAATTGAACTTTCAATTGTTTTCATTTCTTCTGTAATTTTGATAATATTTTTTGTTTCGTTTGTAATGAATTGAAACATGATTTCAAAAGAAGTAGTAAGTTCTTCCAGTGATGCAGCAGACTCTTCCGAGATAGAAGCTAAAGAAGAAGCATTGTCAGAAACCGATATAGCATCTTCTTTTAATTTGTAAGATACTTTTTCTGAATCACTCACAGAAATTTTCAATTGATTCATGATATGATTTAGATTATTCAGAAAAAGATTGATAGAGTTTGTTATATTTCCGATTTCATTCGAACCAAAGTTGGGAAGAGTTTTTGTTAAGTCAGCTTCACCACTAGAAAGTTCGTTTACTTTAGAAAGGACAGTGATCAAAGGGTATTTGATGCTTCGAAAGATAAAAATAACAAATATTGTCGAAATTAGTAATGAAACAAAAACTAAACTTATGTTGATGTTTCTTTGAAACGATAATATTTGGATTCGGTCGTTAACCAATTTCTCAAGAACGGCAATTGAATTGTTCTGAATATCCCCGACTACTTTTGTACCTCTTTCAAGTATTAAAAACAGTTCTTCGGATGTTTTTGGTTTTGTATTTGATTGTATGAATGTTTTTTTTAATTCTAATAAAAAGTTTTCACAAGATTTTTTTGATTCTAAAGATATTTTCTTTAGGTCTTCTACATATGGTGATTCATCTTCAATCGATTTTTTATGAGACTTCTGTATTTCTTTGCATGTTGATTCTATGAAGTTAATTGAGATAAGCGCTTTTGTATAACTTACACTTGAATATTGACTGCCATTTTGGGCTGAATTTTGGTATTCATCTCGAATGATTTCATTCAGCACTCCTATGTTTTTTAAAATTTCGGGAACTCTAAAGAAGGTAATTTCCATTTGATAATATGAATTCACTTCTGGATCTAGGATTAGATTCGAGAAGTCACCCACCTTCAAGGCTAACTCTTGGGTATCGTTTAAGAAATTTCTTGTAGTGGGTTGATCAAAACTTTCTAGTTGATCGTATTGGTTCCAAGCAATTAGTTCTTTAGTTTCTGGTTCCAATAATTCAGTACTTTTTATTTGTGATTTTGCAGATTCTAACAGAGGTAAAAGTTCCTTTGTGTTTTCCTCACCAATTTTGAATCGTTTTAATCCTTCTCGATAAATAGAATAAATTGGTTTGATTGCTTGGATTCCTAGATGTTCTTTTTTCGCAAATTCAATCGTACCGTTGAGTGACCGTACTAAAATAAGCAGAATGATTAAAAGCGATACAATTAAAGGGATGGGTAGAAGCAGAAGTCTGCTCTGTATAGAAAACTTAGAAAGAAATTTTGACATAGAACTGTATATCTCGCAAGGAGTAGATTAAAAAAATCTACTTAACTTCTAACGACTATTAACAGCCAATTAATCAATCATTTATTTTTTTATAGGAACGTAAGGTATAAAAAATCAAAAAGAAATTTGATACCTTATCATTTGTAAATATAACTTATAAATACTAAAAGTTAGTTCGTGCGGAATGAGTCTGCAATATTTGAAATAGAAATTGCTACTTCACTAATGGTAATACTCACTCGGTTTAAATCTTCTGAACTTTGAGCAAGCTCTTGGGCATTTCCTGAGAGTGTATTGACGCTGACTACCATATCCTCCGAGGTACGTTTTTGTTCTTGGCAAGATGATTCGATTGATTCGGCTAATATTTTTAATTCTTTAACTTCATGGGAAACATTTGCCAAACTATTTGATTGAGAAGACATTTCATTTTTTACTTTTCCAACTCCTATTTGGATTCGATTTGATTGTCCTACGATTTTACTTAATGAATTTACCGTTTCGTTCACATGACTCACTCCGTTATTAACAGCATGATTACTTTTTTCGATGAGGTTCTTTATATTTTTAACAGAAATTTGTGTTTTATCGGCTAACTTCGATATCTCTTCTGCAACTACGGCAAATCCTCTCCCAGCGTCACCTGCACGAGCTGCTTCAATACTTGCATTTAGAGCAAGTAAATTGGTTTGCTCTGAAATATCAGTGATTAAGTCAACGATACCGGTAATTTCATCTGTCACAGACCGAATTTCTACCATGGATGAATCTGTACTACGAATGGATTGATTTCCCATATCAGCAAGATTGGTAGAGGCAATTGATTCTTCGGATAGTTGTAAAAGTTCTTTTTCTATGCTACTGATAGAATCTTCAATGTTTTTGATCTCTTCTGCAATTTTAAAAATGTTTTTTGTTTCATCGGAAATAGACCCAAACATAATATCAAAAGAAGATGAAAGTTCTTCCAATGAGGCCGCTGATTCTTCTGAAGTAGATGCTAAACCAGATGCGTTATCCGAAACAGAGAGGGCATCTTCTTTGAGTTGATTGGATACTTTTTCTACCTCCTTTACTGAATGTTTCAATTGACTCATAATTTGATTTAACTTTTTTAAGAATTCGTTGATTGATGCCGTAATCTCTCCAATTTCGTTGTTACCAAATTCAGGTAGTTGTTTCGTCAGATCAGCATCACCGCTGGACAATTCGTTAATTTTTAATAAAACTTTTTTGAGAGGATTGTTGATACTACTGAAAATCGTAAGAATTAATAGTATCGATAAACTTAAAGTTACAATCACGATAATGATATTCGTCATACGTTGTAATTTTTGTTCTGTTAGTCGTTCTTGAATTAAATTCTCTAAAATTAAAATGGAGGAACTTTGAATCTCTGCACCGATAGCTGTACCTTTATGGATAGTTGTAAATAAAGTTTCGGCTGATGTTGGTTTAGTGTTTTCTTTTAGAAAAATATTTTTTAATTCATCTATATATGATTTACATGCATTGGTGGTCTTTATAACAGTTTGTCCAATTTTCTCTGCATGTTTTGGTGCATTCTCTAGACTTTTTTTGTTTGATTTGTTTATGTTTGCACAAACAGTTTCGATTGCATTGATTGAAATAACTGCTTTTGTGAAAGTAGTGTTGGTGAAATTTTTTTGATTTTGATTAGAACTTAAATATTCATCTCTAATCACTTCTTTGAGTAGAGCTACATTTTTCCAAAGTTCAGGTATTTGGAATAAAATAATCTCCATTTGATAGTAGGATTCTAGTTCGGGATCCAAAATTAGATGAGAATGGTCGCCGATTTTGATTGCCAATTCTTGTGTGTCGGATAGAAAATTCAAACTTGTTTTTTGATCAAAACTTTCGTATTTTAAATAAGATTTCCATTTAGTAATTTCAATTGTATCCTCTGCCAATACTTCAGAAAGAATGATTTCCTTTGATCCTTTGTCTATCAAAGGTTTTAATGTATTTGTTTGTTCCTGACCAATTTTTAGGCGTTTTAATCCTTCTTGGAATACAACATAAACAGGTTTGATGATCTGAATTCCTTTTAGTTCCTTACTGGTAAATTCGATATTTTCATTTTGCATTCGAACGAATAATACTAAGAGAACTAATAAAAATACAAAAATAGGTAAGGGAAGAAGAAACAATCGTAAACGTATTGTTAGATTAGAATAGAATTTTGACATTTGAATTCTCCCGTTCTCTGTGATGGCCGGATTGAATTATGGGCTTTTTTTCGAAATTGAAATTACAAAAATAGGGGAGTGGAAATTTTTTAGAATTTTTCAAACCCATCAGTTTTCATTTGGGGTGGACACAATTCGGAATTCTCCTAGGTTTCGCAATTCTGGAGTAAAATGGAAAAATTCCCCGACTTTGGTTCCATGGATTTCCTGGCTTTTAAGCTCTTTGATTAGTTTGTTTTCATTTTAGCATCATCGGAAAGAAGTATCGTTTTTAGATTCAGTGTCAAATCCGAAAACAGTAAATAAAGTATGAGAAATAGATAGAACAAGTATACTTAGAAATTTCCAAAGAATTTTACATATTGCTTGGAAGATTTTGAGTCTAAGTATAACATAGAAAAATGAAAAACTCTATCCTCATTCCAGCAGTTATGATCCTTTCCTTATCTCAATGTTCTTCTTCCGAAGAACGTATCATTCAGAACAAACAAGTTTTGTTTGAGAACTGTATGGAAACTTTTAAAGATGAGTCGAAGTGTAATCAACTTCTTTCTAAATCTGAAAATGATCTAAAAACAGAAGAAGACAAAAGAAAAGCCCAACGAGACGCTCTGACCGAAGAAGGTTACAATGGTTTAAAGATCAGAGAGGTAATGTTACAAAAACTATACAAACAAACTCGAATTTTTGTTAAGGAATATTTGGGAGAACCAGATCACATTACTTACAGTGGTGATGGAGAGGTATTGGTTTACACTCGCCCGATTTCGATTTATGAGCCAGGAGCAGAACCTGATGAAGAAATTTATGTTTTCTTTAAACGTAACATGGTTCGAACAGTAACTGTAGTAAAACCAGCAAGCGTAAGATCACAAGGTTTTAGTTGGGGAAAATGGTTAAAGGATTCAAAGAAGAATCAAAATGAACAAAAGGGTTCAGACCATCTGGAAGAGAAATAAAAAAAGAGTGGGGGTTTCCCACTCTATCTAAATTCAAGTTTAGATTCAAACCAACAAACTTAGTAGTATGTTGGTGCTGAAAAAACTACTTTTGAAGTTGCATCAACATTTGAAGTAAAAGTTAATGCGTCTTTGAAAGCATCAACTGCTGCAGTAGCAGAAGCATATTTGTTTTCTGCTATGTTACATTTCAATGTATTGTATTGTTTTGCTACATTTGTTTTGATAACACTGTAATCAGCTCCAATTGTTTGGTTATCTGCAATAGTGACAAGGGAACAGTTTGCTCCAGCGTCAATTTGTATTTTTGAACCAACACAAGAATTGATTAACATTACCGAACCAACACAATCCGCTTGTGCACCAACTGGGATGTGCGGATTTGTCACAAGGTAAGTAAGAAGAGTTGTGTTTTCGTTCTTTTTCGTAGAAGACTCAGCACAGCTTACAAATGACATCGCAGTTACAGTCAATATCATTGCCATGGAGACGAATCCGGATTTTAATTTGATGGATTTCATATTTTTAATATTCTCCTTTTCCTTAGAATGTTGCAACAACGCCTAAAGTTACACCGTGTTGATACGTTTGAGGTTGCCCTTTTTCGTCAGTGAAAACTTGACCTTTTGCTTGGTCTCTTCTGAAGTCAACTTTGATGATAATGTTGTCTCCATAATAGTAAGTAGGTGTGATTGTAAACGTTTGAGCGCTTCCTAGGTAATACTTTGTGTTGTTGTATCCAAGGCTACCCATGTATTGAAGGTCATGTCTTCCTGCAGTGTTGTTACTAACACCAAGTGGACCACCGTTTTTGGAATCATCAATTCTTTCGTAACGACCTGCAAGAGCCCATTTGTCAGTAAACTTATATCGGAACCACAAACCATATGTTTTGTAAGTTCTTTTTGCATTACTGTCATCACGAGTTAAAGAGAACTTGTTTCCATCAACATCAACTTGAGTTGTAGGATCGTTCAAAGTAGCCGCCGCACCGCTTTTATCTCCTTGAGTATAGTCAAATGAGATAAGAGTTTTGTCGTTTGGAGTAAAGTTAACAATTACGTTGTTAATTAGCCAATAATCGTTTTGGTAACTAGCACGTTTTGCGTTGATAGGAGTTCCATACACTTCGTTCATCCAGTAGTCAGCATTGGATGGTCTTGCGTAAGTTACGTCCACGCCATACAGTGTGTTCCATGTTACTTTAAGTTTATCAGAAATAATGTCGTAAGAAACTTGCGTTCCCACAGCTTTATTTTTGTTAACACCGTCCCGGTAAGTAGACACGTTTGCATTGTTATACGCAGTTATATCTGAACCAGTTCCACCCACACTATTGTATAGATAAAAACCTAAGTTCAATTTATCCGAAACTGCTAAGTTTGCTCTAGCACCTGTGTTGATGAACGGGATTGTGTTAAAGAATATGTAACCAATCGTATAAACAGGGTTATCTTTTGTTTCCAAAAGTTCATAACCAATGTGCGTGGCCATCTTACCCATATCAACAGTCAAACCTTTTAATACTGGGAAGTAGAATGAAACGTATGCTTGTTGGAGCATGTTCATGTTCACAGTACTATTTGTTTGGTTATAAGGTGCTTCTTGATAAACGTTGTTTTGACCGTTTTGGAAAACAGTTCTAAATCCCCAAGGACTATCTTTGTCCGCAAGTTTCTGCAAATCAAGTGCTGCAGCTGAGACACCGAATTGTTTGTTTTGCGTGTTGAAAGTTCCTGAAGCATCACGTTTTGCTCCTTCCACGTTGTTTGCAGTATACATATAGAACACATCTACGTAACCGGAAACGTTGATCTTATCGTACCAAGATTTTTCTTTTGTCTCGCCTTGAGCAAAGAGTGAACTTGAAACGAGCAGGGCAACCGAAGTTGCGAGAAGATTATATTTATTTCTCATTTGCCATTTCTCCTATGTGAACTTGTTGTGCAAGTTGTGTACCAGGTTGGCGGATCTTTTCTCGGCTAAAGGAAGAAAAAATAGAAACAGTGTATTTGAATGAGATCTGGCGGAAAAAAAATTATTTTTTGATTAATAAAGTAACATCTGCCGGCTCAAACGAGAAAGGTTCCAGAAATTAATTGATCAAATTGTTTATTATCTGAGCAGAATGATGCAATAGTCTAGAATATTCATTTTCTTTAGGCGAGTGTAGGACAAGGTCTAAGAGTTGGTTTAGGATGATCCCATAACTGGTTTTGGCTAAATTGGGGAAGGATTCGGCGAGATGGTTCCCGTTGAATTGCAAATCGGTCAGGAGCAAGGGGGGATTTTCCTCCCAAATTCGGGTCATCTCCGAAATAGTGGGTCCAAAAACCGGGCTTAGTTTTTGGAGAAAGGAGGCATCCATCGTAACCCGTTTTTGAAAATGGCGCTTAACGGGCGCTAAATAGTATTTTTTAAAAAACAATTCATCCGGTTTGGCCAAATTTTGATTTGTTTCCCAGTGGGATAATAAATCAAAAAACAAAATGCAGTCCTTTGTATTTTGACCTGAGAATTTTAAGGTTCTTAAAATTGTTTCTAAATCTTTAGAAACAATTTCTCCGAGTAATGCATAAAATGCAAATGCCAATTGCATCCCTGTTAACTCTTTAGAGATTGAATCCAATCGTTCTAAGATAGGAGTTTTAGGAATCAAATGATTGGGAAGATTCGGTAGAAAAATTTGAAAGATGTTTTCTTCTGCCAGAAGTTGGATCATTCTGGAAGGTTTTGAACCTAAAAAAGATTTTAGAACTTCATCCTGAAAACGTTCTAAAGATATTTTTTTTGTAACATCTTTGGTTTGATGAATTGCATTTTTTGTTTCTACTGCAATTGTAAAATCCAAAGTACTTGCAAATCGTAATGCACGAATAGGACGTAAACCATCTTCAGTAAACCGCTTGATGGGATCACCGATTGTACGAATGATTTTTTGTTCGATATCTCTCTGTCCAAAGTGTTCGTCCACAAGAACACCTGTTTTGATATCGAATGCAAGTGCATTCATTGTAAAATCTCGTCGTTTTAAATCTTCTGATAATGTAGTTCCGAATTCAACATGATTTGGTCTTCTACCATCAGTATAATCTTTATCAATACGATAGGTAGTAATTTCATAATTGATTTTGTCCAAAACCACTGTGACTGTTCCATGTTCGATGCCTGTATCGATAACAGTTCGAAAGAGTCTCTTTACTTGGTTGGGTTCTGCATTTGTGGTAAGATCATATTCTTTGGGAATTTTACCCATAACCAAATCACGAACAGATCCACCAACAAGGTAACATTCAAACCCTGCTCCTTTCAATTCAGAGTCAATGTGAAATAGATGGTTTAAATAGTTGTTGGGGACAAGGGATTGGATGTCTATTGGCAATTTCTACATTTGCCTCTAAAAACGATTTCAACTGATTCCGTTGAAAAACCTTTTAATTGTTTGGTGGAAGGTATTCCATTCCAAGGATCGTCGATACATTCAATTTTACCACAATTGTTACAAATTAGATGACCATGTGCTTTTGATACAATATGATTACCATCAGACTTTAACTCGAAATAGGTGACGCGATCTGTTGAATGTAGTGAATTTAAAAGGTTTTTTTCTTCTAAATCAGATAAGGCTCGGTAGATGGTAACTCTGTCCCAGGATTCCTCTTTGGGTAGTTTTTCCATGATTTCCTGGTGATTTAAAGGTCTAGGGGATCCTTGGAGAATCGATAAAACTTGTTCACGGTTTTTTGTTACCTTAAGTCCGATTTTTTTTAGAATTTGAGAAGGATCACCAGCCATGATTTGTTTATCCTGTGGTGGGGGGAGATTGTCTATTCTAAAATCACGTTTGTTTTCCAGATTTCCCAATACCGTATTCCCATTCGCGTATGAACTTGTAGAAATTCTTCAATTTCCTTTCCTTTGCTTTTTTCTACAATTACGGGGGCAATACCCAAATCCAATCTTCGATTCAGAATGGTGTCGATTTCTTCCTTTGCTAATCTTGCAGCACTTTCGCAGTCTTCCTTTCTTTCAAGGAGTTGGGTTTTATTTTTCTCACAAAATGTGGCTGATTGGAAAGAAGATCCTGATTCCAATAAATCATCCAGTTGGCGAGTTGCTGATTTTTTACAATTTGATAAAAATGTGACCAGAATCAAAAAGAAAAACAGCAATAAAAAAGCTCGCGTTCGCATGATTAATCCTTTGAATCTTGTGCTATGTTTGCTAGTTGATCGGCTCTTGCATTTTGTTCTCTTGGTATGTATTGAATATCAAAATTTAAAAAAGATGATTTTAATGATTCACATTTAGTTTTAAAAACAAGAAGGTCTTTGTTTTTTACTTTGTATTCACCTTTCATTTGTTTGACGACAAGTTCCGAATCCAAACGAAATTTAATTTTTTGTAAATTTTGTTTGATGGCTTCTTCCATTCCGCGATACAAGGCTTGCCATTCTGCCACATTATTTGTGGCGTTACCTATTTTCTCCGAGATAGAAAAAAATTCGATTCCATCATTGTTTTGGAAGGATACTCCGATGGCTGCAGGACCTGGATTTCCGCGGGAACTACCGTCACAATAAATGAAGGTGGTATCTTTTGTAGACATAGCCGACAGTCTTTTCCGTGAACGGATACCCACCAATCAAAAACATGAACTGAATTTAAAAAAATCATTTGGATTTGGATTTATGAAGGACTTTTTCGGCGGGCCGTGGTAGATGGAGCGTATTGGGTGGCGGGTGGATAACCCCACCCAGTCTAGATAGGGCGGGGACATCTACCTAAAAATCCCAACCTCCCCTAAAAAAGGAACTTCCATGACCGAACGGGGATTTGGTGCCCTTACCATGTTTGAAAACCGCCTTCGCAAATTAAGGAAGGAACGCGAAAAATGGGCAAAACGTGAATCTATCGAATGTTATCGCATCTACTCGGAAGATATTCCGCAAGTGCCATGTATTTTGGATCGTTACCCTAACGGGCTTGTCTTGTATGATAAAAGTTCATTACGTTTCCAACTGGAAGAAGGACACGATGAACGTTTTGATCGTATCGCCTCCATTGTTCGCGATGTTTTTCAAATTGATGAAGAACATTTATTCTTAAAAAAACGTAAAAAACAAAAAGGTTTAGACCAATATGATAAATTATCGATTGAAGGAAACTTTGAATGGGTAAAAGAATCCAATTTAGAATTTCGAATCAATCTTTCTGATTATTTAGATACGGGTCTTTTTTTGGATCATCGTATCACAAGAGATTGGATACGAAAGGTCTCAAAAGGAAAATCAGTTTTAAATTTATTTTCTTATACGGGCGCATTTTCCGTTTATGCAGCGTCAGGTGGTGCAAAAAAGACAAAAAGTGTAGATTTGTCCAAAACTTATTGTGAATGGGCTTTGAAAAACCTAGAACATAATGGATTCAAATCAACACATCATCAAATTGTAAATGCAGATATTTTACAATGGGTGGAAGAGGAAATCAAAAATCCAAACAGAGAACGTTATGATTTAATTTTTTTAGATCCACCAACATTCTCCAATAGCAAAAAAATGTACGAAGAGTGGGATGTTCAAACCAAACATAAAAACCTACTTTTGTTATTATTAACAAAGTTTTTAAGTGATGACGGGGAAATCTGGTTCTCAACAAACTTTAGAAAGTTTAAAATGGAAGTTGCGGATGAGGAATGGAATCAACGTGGTTTTAAGTGTACAAATCGTACGAAAGAATCCATCCCAAAAGACTTCCG
Source organism: Leptospira congkakensis (assembly GCF_004770265.1). Taxonomy (NCBI): domain Bacteria; kingdom Pseudomonadati; phylum Spirochaetota; class Leptospiria; order Leptospirales; family Leptospiraceae; genus Leptospira; species Leptospira congkakensis. The sequence goes on along the minus strand of NZ_RQGQ01000022.1, from coordinate 11,573 downwards.
CGATGAAAAAATCCACCAATTGTTCTGTATACAACCAGAAACAAAGAATTGATTTTAATATTTTACAAAAGGATCAATTCGTTCTGCGAGGATCCTTCGGTTTTCGCCCGACTGCAACGATAGAATTCCTCTCATAATGGCTTGACGTTCGTTGCTGTCTTGTTTGGCGATCACTTTGAGTTGATTTGAAATTGGCAATAGAATCAAGTTGGCAAATGAAATTCCGTAAAAGGTTGCAATAAATGCTGTTGCAATTCCTTGCCCAAGAACTTTGGTTCCTCCATCTAGATTTTCTAATACAGTAACGAGTCCGAGAACGGTTCCAATGATTCCTATTGTTGGAGAAAATCCTGCGGCTGTTTCAAAAACTTTTGCGGACTTTAAATCATGTTTTTCTTCTTCTTCGTGGGCTTCCCATAAAATTTCTTCAATGGTTCTGGGATCTGATCCATCTACAATCAATTGGATTCCTTTTTGTAAAAATGGGTTATCTAATTTTTTGGCTTCATCTTCTAAAGACAAAAGGCCATCTTTTCGTGCTTTTTCCCAAAACCGAAAAAAAACAAGTTTGAGATCGGTTTCTTTTTTTCTCGAAAATACAAATCGTGTGTCCCTTACTGCTTTTGTGACTTGGGATATAGAATAAGATGCAAATGTAGCACCTAACGTTCCGCCAACGATTAGTAACATTGCCGGTAAGTGAAAGAAGGAACGTAACGATGCACCTTCAATCAAAATGGCTACGAAAACCGATAATACGGCTGCGAGGATTCCGAGAATTGTGGAGTGGATCATTGGATTCTTGCCCCTTTCACATCTGGTCTAAAACTAGACCTTCGAAGTGAATCTTTTTTTTCTATAACTTCATTTTTTAGTCTTTCCCAAATCACGGAATTTGAATTTTCTCTCATCCGCGTTCCAATGATGGGTTCAACTTCTTTCCAATTTTCTTGGTTGATGAATAATCGAATGCGAGCTAACTCTAGTTCGTTGGCCTGGTCAATTTGATTGTTCAGTCGATAAAATCGTTCCAATGAACTCATGGTCCGAAGTGCATTGCTCCAATCTCCTAAGGATTCAAACATAGGGATAAGAGAATTCCAAGCAAATTCTTGGAATTCAGTATCAGAACTTAGATCTTCAAGAATAGGAATGTATTCTGCTTCGGGAGTTGTAAACTTCAAACTATTAAATGCAATTCTTAATAAATCGAGTTTAGGAGGTTCAAATTTCCTTGCGACCGTAATTGCATCTAATGCAAGTTTGTTTTGCCCTATATTGTGATAAAATCTTGCATATTCGGCAAATGATTCATAATATAAATGTTTGATTTCTAAGGCGTCTTTTCTTAGATCTCCGGAAGAATATTTTAAGATTGAGTCCAACGCAGCGACTACTTCTAAAGTTGTAGCATTATCTAGTTTTTCGGCAAAGTATTTGAGTTTCCAATCTACTGGAAGAGAATTTGCAAATCCTATTTTTGATTCCAAATAACTTGGATAATAAATGTCAAAATTCCAATACGATTTTCTGCTGAGGAGTGACAAAGCATTGATATGATGAAATTGATTGGATTTGTTTCGCGTGGTAAGGATTAAGAATGGGTGCTGTTCTTGGCTTAGTCTTTCTATATAAGATATGATCTGCGATTGATTGGAACTTAATCCTAAAACAACAGTTTTACCTTTGATTTCCGAACGTTTCGGAAGGAAGGGATTCGAGGCAAAAGGTAAAACCGATTTATAAAAAATATAATTTTCATCGTTAAATGCGATATTTGTAATCGCAAAAGGGATGGGGTCAAAAATTTCTTTTTTTGAAAATGGAGAATTTGTTCGTATTGTTGGTGGTGAAAAGAAAAACAAAACTGTTAGGGTTGCTATCCCTAACATTAAAATCCTTGGCAATCTTACGATGTGTTTTTGCATCAAGTAAGGATAAACTAAAACAGGGACAAATAACAACGCGGAGACGGTTCGTATCCCCATTGGTAAATTCCAAAAATATAATAAAAAAGATAACCCAAGGTAAATACTAGTTTCTAGACCAACAAACATATATTCTTTGTAAGCAGTTTTGTTTGGTTTAAAAAATCCAACGATCGAACCTGTGATAATACAAAGTGCAATAAAAAACGAACTCCAATAAGTTTGGTAGATAAAAAAGAAAAAAGCAAAAAGTAAAGCGACCCTACCGATTAAAAAGACAGCCTTTGTTTCTTTTTTTAATCCACCGAGCAGCGATAACACTCTTCCGAAAATCACTGAAAAAGATATGGAGAGAATGAGTGGGATTTTGGGCCCAGGTTGGAAATAAATATGTAAGATACAATAGGAGATTAAAAGTGAAAGTGCAGATCGATAAAAAGGAGTAAATAACGGATGTTTGCCGATTTTGGATCGAATTTTGTAAAACTTACTGGATTGTGGATTTTTTTGTATAAATGCGCTAATCAAATAGAGTGACAAAAGTATATAAAGGACAGCTAACAAAACCTTCATGGAGTAGTTTTGGTTGGGTTCAAATAAGGAGTAAAAAGTAAAAGCTGTTACTCCAAGGGCAAAACTTAAAAATCGAAAATCACGTAAAGAACCTCCATAAATTCCAACTGCGAATGCAGATAAAATTCCACTCACTAAAACCAATTCAAATGAGAAGATATAATCGATTAAAAACTCTGCGGAGTTTGCTCTTAGGAACCAAAAGATTTGAATGATGGCTACAACTAGAAGTGCCGTTGCTAAACTGACAGGTAACGTCTGTTTGTATTTTCTATAAATAAATCCAACAGAAAAAGAAACGACAAGAAGGATTTGTAATATTGGGTAGGCGGTGTCTGTACGATCAATTAAGGCAAGTTCAGATCCGGCTACATAAAAGAATAGAGAGAGCACATAACCAATCGAAAGGCTAAGACTAAACTCGAGTGAGGGGAAGAGGCCGGTTTCCCAGAAACGTTTCCATTGAGAATCCATAGAATTTGCTACCAAAGATGTTGGATAGGCCACATTCGCAAACTAAGAAAATCTTATTTTATTTGGCGGTGCACAAAATGTTTGACCAAATGAGCCCTTGTGCCGATTTTGACTATAACTATGCTCACGTTTTTATCTATATCGTTTTTGGTTCTTTACGGCTTTGATATTTTGGTTCTGTTCTACTTCGGGTTACACACCTACCTAATGGTGTTTCTGTATAGCAGATACAAACAAAATTGTGCGGAGGATGAGACCAAACTCCTTTCTTTAAAGGACAAAAACCTTCCTACAGTAACGGTCCAACTTCCTATTTTTAATGAATTCTATGTAGTTGATCGTTTGATCGAATCTGCATGTAATCTCGAATACCCAGCAAAAAAACTCCAAATCCAGGTTCTTGACGATTCCACTGACGAAACCATCGAAAAGGTTGCGACTCTTGTGGCTCAGTACAAGAAAAAAGGAATTTGGATCGAACACGTTCACAGAACGAATCGTAAAGGTCACAAAGCGGGCGCCCTTGATGAAGGGATGGCAAAAGCAAAAGGGGATTACATTGCCATCTTCGATGCCGACTTTACACCAGACTCAGATTTTCTCCTTCGCACTATGGGATACTTCGAGGATGAATCCATAGGAATGGTTCAAACTCGTTGGGGTCATATCAACGAAACATATAATATCTTAACCAAAGCACAAAGTTTTGGAATCGACGGTCACTTTATGATCGAACAAGTCGCAAGGAATGGGGCAAGCCTTTGGATGAATTTCAATGGAACTGCCGGAATCTGGAGACGTTCTTGTATTGAAGACGCTGGTGGATGGGAACATGACACCCTAACGGAAGACTTCGATCTTTCTTACCGCGCTGAACTCAAAGGTTGGAAATTCCGTTATATCAAAGATGTAGTTTGTAAGGCAGAAATCCCTGCAACAATGAACGCATACAAAGCACAACAATTCCGTTGGTGCAAAGGATCCATCCAAACTGCTGTGAAACTCATCCCACGCATTTGGAAATCAAATGAATCTTGGAAAATCAAAGGTGAGGCCATCACTCATCTTATCAATTATTCCGTACATCCACTCATGATCATCAATATCCTTCTCACGGCACCTCTTCTACTGATGGAATATTGGGCAGGATTTAAAATGGATGACCTCCCTATGGAAATTCTTTTTGGTTCGGCAGCAGTGCTTTCCATCGGATCCATGGGACCCGTTATTTTTTACGCATATTCCCAAAGAGAAATTCACAAAGATTGGAAATCCAAACTGATTTATCTTCCTATCCTTGTGATGATTGGAACAGGAATCGCTGTGATGAATACTTATGCTTGGGTGGAAGCAGTTTTTGGCGTCCAATCAGGTTTCAAACGCACTCCGAAACTCAGAATCGAGAAAGAAGGAGATAGTTTGCAGGACAAAATCAAATATGTGGTTCCTGTTGATTACCGCGCTTTCCTTGAATTTTTTATGGGTGCTTATTGTGTATTTTGCATCTACCTTTCCTTTGTGGTCGGAAAGCCATATATGATCGGTTTTATGGTTCTCTATTCTATCGGTTTTTTCTATGTCTCTTACCTTTCTGTAGCCGAGTCGTTTTGGAAATTCAAACCAGCGACCAAAGCAGAAAAGGAACTTCGTGCCGTCGCTTAAGGAAAGAGCGACGGGTACTTACTTGACGAAACCTTTCCTTCCAAAAAGCTGTATTTTCAACCTAGATTCAGGGGTCTTCCATGAGTGAAAAAGTCTACTGCGCGAACTGCTTGCATTGTGTTGTCGTTCGCCAATACGAATCGGAGCAAGATAAATACATTCTTCGAGTCAAATGTAACAAGAAGAAATGGTCTAAACGTTCCGGTGAAGAAAAACTTTATAAATACTTTACTGTAGCTCGTCGTATGCAAACCAACTGCGAGTATTATGAAGAAATGGGAGAGATTCTACCTTATATCAAGAACTTGAAAAAAGAACTCCCAATCAAAGACGAAATCTACATGGTGAAAGCCGTCTAAATTATTATCGGCGTGTTGTTCCCCAGGTTACCTCGCGCCTTCGCTCGCAAACTTCATAAAACTGAAAACAAAAAAGAACGGACGATTCAGGGTCAATTCCTGATCCCCGTTCCCGCGGGCAGCGTTCTCTCTGATTCCTATCCCACACGAGTGACTCATGGGCAAGTTATGCTTGCACATAACGGGAAAAAGGTGCTTGCACCTGTCAATGGAGTCGCAAGTCTCACACCAGACCACAAACACTTTCAAATCAAACAAGATGGATCTTGGTCTACAACTTCTCCTTTTCAATCCAAGAAGTATGATTTAAATTCTTTATTAGATTCGTTTGATGTAGGTGCATTGTATTCTTTAGATTTGATTGAAACTCCTCTAAAGGATTACTTTCAAAAGTTTAACAAAGATTCTGCGTTTAAGATTGTTTTATCACCATTTTGTAGATACCAACATTTGAATTTTGAAGAGATGATCCTTCGTGATATGAAGGAAGCGTATCTATCTTTCGTTGAACTTTTACGTTTGATTTTTCCCAAAGCAGAAGTATCTAATTTTTTTGAAGATCAAAGTTTAGATTTTGAACATCCGAATGGAATCCCTGAGTATTTTTTACATAAACAATTCCACATACCCGTGGATAAAACTAGAAAGTCATTAATTGGATTTGAAGTTTTATTTTTAGGTGCAGAAACCATTTTTCATATTTTAAGAAAGTTATATTATGAGGAACCATTTACCAAAAGGCATCTTGCTGTGTTTTTGGTGGATCGTAAAGGAAGAATGGATGTAGAACCGCGTCAGTTTTTTTTGACTAACGGCCAATCATTAGCATTCATCCCAGCAAATTTAGACAAACGATACAAAATCGCTTCCTTTGAAACAGTATTTGAAGAAGTAAAACCTATGGACGTTGGTTCTCTTGGTAACTTTAATATTTACGAACATTACGCAATTACTCTTTATGAAAAACTTCCTGCTTCTAGAAAAGAATTCAGTTGTATTGATTGTATGGAGTGTAACAACTATTGTCCCACTCATGCAAATCCAGTTCAATTGATCAAAGGAAAAACAGAAGAGTTTGAAAAGAACCTTTGTGTGTCCTGTGGAATCTGTACAGTTTACTGTCCGTCTGGAATTGATATTCGGAAACGAATTGAAGGAGTTATGGCTTAACTGTCGTTACCGTATGCTTAAGAACCTTTATATTTTATCTGAAAATAGTTGGGGGGTAAAATCCTCAGAAATTTTTGCCGATTTTTTCTATTTTTTAACATTGATGGGAATTCTTGGCTATGAGCTCGCACATGTCATACCCATTCCTGTTTTACCAATTGTTATCACTTCTATCATCACATTAGTATATTTTGGTTTTTGTATTCGGGCTAACCAGTCGCCGTATTGGTTAGGACTTCTTTCTCAGTTACTCATAGTTTTTCTTTTGCTGCCAACAACTTGGTTACATCCTGTTTTGTTACCGATTGCGTTTCTTTTTGCATTGGCCGTACACTATTTGTTAGGCCAACTGTATTCGCTACGAGTTCCTATCTTTAGTTTGGTTCTTTTTTTTGTTTTGCTGTGGGATGTTATTTTTTCCTTACTTGGATATTCGTTGCGGACTCCTGTGGAACTAATTCCTTGGGTTGGAATTTCTTTTGAAAATTCGCTTCTCCCTTTGACCTTACCATGGTTTAGTAATCTTCCTTTGAAGGCTGTAGACTATATTTCTTTTGCTGATAGTCTGGGGATTTATGCGCTCGTGGGAATTGCTTGGGTATCTTTTCGAAGGACAGTTTTGTTAGGCTTTTTTCTTGGTTGGCTTTCTGTATTTTCACTTTGGGGGATTGGATTTGGGAATTTGAGTTTCAATTGGATTCTCTCTTATTCTGCACTTGCCTTCTTTTTCCATATGAGTCCGGGTAGAAATTTTTACGGATCTTATTATGTTTCCTTACTGAGTTTTGTCATTTTGCTTCCCATTGCCTTTTTTGTGGGTAAAATGGGGATAAGTGCTGTTTTGGTTCTGATTGTTTTTTTTCTTTTGGAAGGCTTACTTGTCAGGGTTTTTCTTGGAAAATAAGCCGATCTTGAAAAGGTGGGAGTAAGTTATACCATATGAATCAACTTCTGGAGATTCTTGACCCTAAAAATATCATTTTCGATTTCAAAGCATCTACAAAAGAAGATGCAATCCGAAAGATGATTTCTCATATGGTCGCCTCACAATCATTAGATCCGGTTCACGAAGAGGAAACCGTTTCTTCTTTGATGAACCGCGAAAAATCAATGTCTACAGGTATTGGGAGTGGAGTGGCTATTCCTCATTGTTCAGTTCATTATGTCAATGAATTGAAATGTGCTATGGCCATTGCACCGCAAGGGATCGACTTTGATGCATTGGATCATGGATTGGTGCAAATTTTTATCATGCTCATTGTTCCAAAAAACAAGTTTCAAGATCATATCAAAACATTGGCTTTGATTGCAAAAACACTCAACATTCCGGAAGAAAGAGAAAAACTCATCAAAGCCAAAAATTTCGAAGAAATCCAAAAGGCCTTCCTTTCCAAAAGTTAACCCAGTGAAGTCGGAAGTTTTCCGTTTTCTGTATTTTTTACTACTGCTATCTTGTATCAGTAGTTTTGTCTCTGAGTTTCATACAAAAGATAAATCTTATTTATACGCTGATGCTGGAATTTCGGAGATACAAAGTCAGAAAAAAGACTTTCTATCTTCTTATATTCTTTTTTGGAATTCTTTGATTTTTGAATCAGGTGGTAAAACGGAAAATGGAGAAACTGTCTACTCGCATATAGGAAGTAGATTTCTTTCTACTTTTCATCTTGCTATCTTTAGTATTCTTTTTGGATCGCTTTTTGCTTTTGGACTTTCGCTTGCTGCAACATATTTTCGTTCAAAGGTTTTGTATAATTTTGTATCCTTTAGTTCTAATTTGATACTATCAACTCCTATCTTTATAGTCGCCATATTATTGTTAATTGTATTTTTTTATCGACTGGAATTGTTTCCTCCCGGCGGGTATGAATTCGGTAACACTTACTATGTTGTATTACCTGGAATTACATTAGGTTCTCGTATTTATGCACGAATGTCCTTATATCTTTTACCTGAAATTCGCAAAGAAGCCGACTCAAAATATACACAATTATTATTAACAAGGTCTTATCCTTGGAGTCACATCATTGGTAAGGAAGTTTTTTTGAAAGTGCTTCCCATTGCACTTATCCTTTTGGTTTTAGATTTTGGATCTCTTTTGTCTGGTGCTATGGTCGTTGAAGAGATTTTCTTTTTCCCTGGAATTGGAAAGTCTTTGTATTATTCCATTAAATCGATGGATACTCAGTTACTTGCAACTCTCCTTATGTATTCTGGAATTTTGTTTTATGTTTTGAATCGAATGGGTTTTTATCTACAACGATTTTTTTCGGGTGGGGTATGAAGATAAAAGTTCATACAATGATTCGGTTATTCTTTTTTGGGTTAGTTTTCGTCGGTGTTTTTTTATTACAAGCACCAACGAATGTGGATCTGACAAATAACAATTTACCAATTTTCTCTCCAGGTTTTTTTGCAGGTACGGATAGACTAGGCCGAGATAACTTGGCTTTGTTTTGTTATGGATCTTTATCCACCATTATTCTGGTTGTTCCTGCACGAATTTTTACTATCTTTGTATCTTTTTTATTGTCTGCGGTTTCTCTGTTTTTTCCTAAACGATCTGATTTTATACTTTCGGGTGTTGTTTCTGTTTCTCTCGCTATTCCTTCGTTACTTTCTGCTTTGGTCGTGATGAGTTTGTTGCCAGAGAATCCTTTTGCAATTTTTATTGCGATTCTTGTTTCTGATTGGGCAATATCTTATGAAACCCTCACTGCAAAAATTCGGGAAATTAAACAAAGTCCATATTTGTCGGCCTCATTTTGTATGGGAGCAAAACCTTATCAGTTAGTATTGTTACATTATTTTCCAGCACTTCGGGATATGTTTGGATTTTTGTTTTTTTCGGGACTACCAGCAGTAGTTATGACAACGGCCTTATTTTCCTATTTAGGAATCCAGACATCCATTGGTGATACGGGGCCTGGGCTTGGAGAACAGATCTCATTTTCTAAAGATTATTTTGATAAGTCACCGGTTTCCGTTTTGCTTCCGGTAGTTGCCATTTTAACTTTGGTGTATTCTTTGGGATCTAACCAGAAAAAGAATGAAACATAGAATTTCAGCATTATTCATTATTTTGGGACTTTTGTCCAATGTTTTGCCATTATACTCCATTGATGATTATTATAATTTTCCAAAACAAAGTTATAAGGGAAGTGTAACTTATGAATCATCCCGCAACTTATGTTTGTTTTCCTTTGTTGCGATTACTCCTGATCCAACTAAAGAATACTTAATCAAAGGAATTCCTTCTGTTCTGATTTCGGAACTTCGAAATTTAGAATATACATATGTGGAACATCCAAAGGCAAATGTTGTTTATCATTCCTTTGGTGAATCACCAGTAATGACTCTTCAAGAGAAAATCGATGCAGAATCTCCCAATGTAAAAAGAAAAAAGAAGGAAATTGCCAACGAAAAAGATTTGGATGATCTTAGGTCAGGAAAAAAACAGCTGGCTCCAGAAAAAGATCCTCGTTATGTGAAGGTTACAATCAAACAGATTTGGGATAAAAGGGCGCCTTCGCCTGATGAATCCTTTGGACTCGCTTCAAAACTAAATTGCGATTATATTATTTCTGGTTCGTTTGAGGTGAAAGATAACGAACTTATAACTAAAGTTTTTCTTTATGATGACTTTGACGGGAAAATTATCCCTTTTGATCACAAAACATCCGTAATTCGAGCCTATCAGGAAATGGGCCCACTTGGTGAATCCATTCGAGAGAAATTACAAGGAAAAGAAACTATAGCTGTTGATATTTCTGCCGGAGGCGAAGAGGGTGCTCTTGTTTATTTAGATGGGATATATTTGGGAAAAACTCCGATGGTCGGCAAAAAATTCCCAATCGGTAAACGGTCGTTATTTGTTTTTAAAGAAGGATTTCATCCTTATAAACAGGAAATTCAGCTAGAAAAGGGTAAACCATTTCTTCTTGATGTTAAACTATCCTTAAAGTTAAGTAACTCCTTTATTACCGTTAATGCCAATACAGAGTCAGATGTGTATTTAGGGATCCAATATCTAGGAAAAACTCCTTTGAGTCGTATTGCTATCCCTACCGGAATGAATCGATTGCGAATTTCAAAAGAAGGTTATATTGATAGTTTTCGGGCTGTGGATGCGCGAGATAATGAAGAAGTAACTGTTGATGTTGAAATGAGAGAAGGTAAAACAGATATTTATTATAAGAATAAACAGAATGTATTTTTAGATCATACCTATAAAGATTTTGCCACCTATTCATTGTATGGTTCTCTTTTGTTTTATGCAAGTTATGTTTATCTAAATTATGCTTCTAGACAAGCTTATTCTGCTGCCAGATCGGATGTAACCCTCGTTAACGCGAGTGCTATTTCTTCTTTTTATCGAAACAATCCAGATGAATTTTTCTTTTGGTATGGAGTTCAAAATTCTATTATCAATGATGCAGAGTCAAAAGCCAGAAATCTGAAACGTATTGCTGGGACCTTGCCAATGGAAAACCGTAAGGATAGACAATTAGTAGCAGGCCCTATGGTCATTATGATGGGGCTGATGCTTGTATCTGCAGCTACGTTTTACTATTTAGGTCTTGATGAGGAAACATTAGAGTTTGGTTATATTCCCCTGAACCCCTCTTCGGTTAGTTATGGCCAGACATCCCGTGAAAGTTATGGTTACATGCAATTTAACCTGCGTTATTGAGAATATAGTCACCCCGCCCTGATTAGGGAGGGGAACTAGACCCGCCACCCAATGGCTTCCTTCTATCACACCCATCCATAACTTCCAACCAACATTTGACTTCCCAGAAAAATTCTCAAATAAAGTTCACCTTTCCTCCGTAATACGAAGTAACGGACTACTGAATTCTTCACCCACCAAACAAAAGAAACCATCCTTTGTTACAATAGATTCCCACAAAGACTAACTTCATTTTATACTTGATTGCCAAAAAAACGCAAACAGACTTGCCGCTTTGGTTTCATACACAAAACTTTACCTGCGGATGCTGTCATCACACCATCTAACAAACAATTGCCTTTCTTTCACCGCCAAACATCCGCAAACGGCACATCGTTTATTGGAATTTGTTGTTAAATTTACACCAAGCAGATATTAATCGATATATTTCTCTTTGTGTCCATCACCTATATTATGTCTCATTACGCGACACCTACACCCACCAATTCATAAAAATAATCTTCATGAACTACGAACTTTTTTATAAAAGCTTGTTGACCGCTTGGGTTTTGAAATTACTTTGGTTTTTACCGCATGATTCTTTAGCGATTCATGAAACCGGTAGCTTGCAGGCGACTGTGGGCGGAGGAAGGGGAAGAACTTCCTTTGCGAAAGCAAAACGAATAACCGACATTTTAATTTTCCACGAGAATACTCCTGGGTGATTAGTCTGTA
>NZ_RQGQ01000021.1 GCF_004770265.1 Leptospira congkakensis | reverse complement strand
AAGCCAAGAAAGGTTACTAAAAAGCGTTACCATTCTCATGCCGCTTAATCATTACCCATCTCTTGAAGTCATACCTAAAATTAAATTTAAAATATGAACTTTTAAGCAATTGACATTGTCTACCAATTAACCACAATAGCAATTGTGGAAAAACGCGTCTGTCATTATCCGTTAAAAAAGATCAAAGAACTGATAATGGAGGGAAAGTTTTCTATTACAAAAAACGCGCAAAAGACTGCAATTGAACAATTTGGATTTGGTGAAACTGAAATTATTAATGAAGTTCTAAATTTACATAATTCTGACTTCTTTAAATCAATGACTTCTCATAATAATCATTTGCTCTGGCACGATGTTTACAAAAAGGAGAGCAATTATCATAAACTTTATATTAAAATCCAAATTTCGAACAGTAATACATTAGTTATTTCTTTTAAAGGAGATGAAAACATATGAAAGATAAAAAATGGATCGATTGTCCTGTCTGTGGTGAAACAAATTCTATGGTTTTCAAAACTGATGTCTCAGAAAATTTCAATATTAAAGATTACGGAAACCTAAAAATCAATAATCTAGAAGGTTACTATTGCAAAAATTGCAAAGACGGAATTCTTACGCGAAAATCTCAAAATCACATTAATGCTGCAATTGCTGAATTTAAGGCTAAAAAAGATGCTGAAGTTACTGTAGCTGCGGATCTTATTAGTGTTGATGAAATGGCAAAGAAGTTAAAATTGTCTCGCCAATCTATTCATAAAATGATGAACATTGGAAAAATCAGATATGTTTTCGTTGGCGATATTAGATTACCTTTAAAAAACCAAAAAGTCTCTCATAAATAACGGTCCAGCGCATAACAGCGTGGAAACGCTGCGCTTCGGCACTTACGGCCTCGCTTGGGCTACGCCACATTCCCTTTCTGTCACTCGCTCGCATACGCAAGCTGCGTGCCAGTCCCTAACGTCCCGTCGGGACTCAGGGTCAGGGAACGTCGTCTCCCCTAGTTCGTTAGTTGCAATGTGCTAAATTTCGTTCTCGTCAGGTTTCTTTATTTCACTTTTTTATTTATACGGAAGTCTAGATTAATAGTATATTAAACTCTTAACGCTTGTTGAACAAAGTCCCTCTTTGATTTACTTTGCTTCATTTGTTGAAGCATTCTGGTGGGACTTCCAGTTCTTTCTTATAATTAATTTATTCTCGAACGGCACACTGCAACTAACAGCGTCTTAACGCTTCACTTCGGCACTCACGGCCTCGTTCGGCCTCCGGCAAATTTCCCGCTTCCCTAACGCCTACTACGCAGGCTCAGGGCGGGAAACTTCGTCAAGACTAGTTCGTTATACGAAATCTTGGAAAATTTTTATGAGGAAATATTTAATATCTAGTATAACTGCTCTCCTTTTTTTTATATTATCATGTCGGAATGATCACTCAAAAAAGGTTTTAATCTATGAAAGTGACGGGCTTAGCGGCCTTATTACAGAAGAAGGATATTTAATTACTAAACCAATTTATAAATATATTTTCCCTTCATCCGAGGGAATTTTTCGTGTAAGCCAAGAAGGAAGTTTTGATACCGGATATATAGATTCAAATGGAACTTTAATTACAGGCTTAGTTTACGGCTCTTCATCAACCGACTTTAGCGAAGGATTTGCAAAGGTGCAGACAAATAAATGCATAAAAACAGACTTTGGGGAGTATTGCCTCACTGGCTTTATAAATCATTCGGGGATTTTTACTATCCCTTCTATATTTCACGAAGCTGGTGATTTTTCCGAAGGTACAACAAACGTTGCAATCGTAGAAAAATTTCCTAAACCACATATCCTCTGGGGGATTATAAACAAATCTGGTACATTTGTTATCAAACTTTCTTCAGACAGGTATTATCGAAATTTCTCCTCCGGATTAGCTGCCTTTTCTGATAACAAAACAGGACTCTATGGATATATCAATATAAATGGAGAAACTATTGCTAAACCGATATATGATTTTGCGTTTGATTTCACAGGACACCATGCCCTAGTAGAAAAAAATAAAGAATACGCTGTGATAAAAAATGATGGATCTTATATTTTTCCATTTGATGGGTATACTGCTTCAGGACCAGACTTTGAAGGAACTATAAGAATCTCGAACAAAGTGAATACAATTACAATCTATCGAAATGGAAAAATAGAATATAATAACTTTATCGATATATTTGTAACATATTTAAGACGTATTTATATCATTTTCTTCATTGGGTTGAAGCCAATATAAAAAAACGATTACCCAAGACTTCGTATAACAGCAACTAACCGCTTCGCTTCGGGACTTACGCCCTCGCTCGGTCTGCGACACATAGGCTTTTGGCACTCCTCTTGCTTACGCAAGCGTCGTGCCAATCCCTAACGTCCCGTTTCCGGGACTCAGGGTCAGCCTACGTCGGTTAGTCTATTTCGTTAAGCGCAATTACTTAAAATGATTATTGAAAATCATAAAAAAATAACTGAAGAAGACTTAAAATTTGCGAAATCAATATGGAATTTTCTTTCTATTCGGGAAAATATTCAAAAATCAGATCTAATATTCGTATTATGTAGTCATGATTTGAGAATTGCGAAATATGCAGTTCAACTTTACAAACAAGGTTTTGCAAAATTTATTTTGTTCTCGGGAGGTTTAAATTTTTTCACCAAAAATATTTTTCCAAATTCTGAAGCAGAATCTTTCGCAGAATTTGCTTTATCTGAAAATATTCCAATGGATGCTATAATTATAGAAAATGAATCTACAAACACGGGAGAAAACATTCAATTTTCTAAACAAATAATTGATTCTTTGAATCTTACAGTTGATAAAATTATTGCTATTCAAAAACCTTCTATGACTTTAAGAATTAAATTAGCATTAAATAAACAGTGGAATGACGGGATTTTCTACATTTCTTCACCAAATTATACACTATCTGATGCTCCGCATTCTCATATTAATCTTTTTATGATTATTAATGAAATAGTCGGTGACTTACAAAGAATTATTGAATATCCTAAACTTGGTTTCCAATCAGAAACAGTTATTCCAGATCAAATTATAGAAGCTTACTATTCTCTCATTGAAAATGGATATAATTTACATCTTATTCAATGAGAACTATAAAATATAAATCTTTTATAGATAAATTCATTTCATAGATTGTTTAAGAAAATGCATTTAAGGATTAGAATTCGAAAAATTAAAGAATTGTATGAAAGTAAAATCCTTATAATTTAAAGTAAATAAAAATCAATGGAATAATAAGTAACTGCGCTTAACAGCGTTTTACCGCTTCGCTTCGGCACTTGCGGCCTCGCTCGGGCTACGCCAAATTCCCCTTCTGGCATTCGCCTTGCTTACGCAAGCTACATGCCAGTCCCTAACGTCCCCTCGGGACTCAGGGTCGGGGAACTTCGGTAACTCTAGTTCGTTATACGACATGACAGAAAAATTAAATTAGGAGAATAAAATGAGAATAGAAAATCTATTCATAAAAAATTTTAGGGGAATCGCAGAATGCAAAGTAGAATTAAATCAAGGTTTTAATGTTCTAATAGGTTCAAATAGCTCTGGAAAAACTTCAGTCATCAAAGCATTGAACTGGCTCCTTAATCCATTCATGCAGCCGATTATAAACAATTCTATTCCTTATGGAATCCAGGCTACTTCTGAAAATTCAATAATAGTTGAGGCTGATTTCTCATTTGACGCTGAAGATTACGTTGAAATGAAATCAATGCTTGCCAACAACAAAAGTATCTCAGCAGCTTTACCTGCAAAAATACCTGATGAATTGCGTTTTAAATATACCAAATATGGAACGGTAAGAAAGGGAAATATAGCAAACATTCAGCAGAATATGGTTTTTTCTGATTTATCCAATACTGCATACCAGCATCTTATCGGATGGGCAGCTCAAAAAGCTCAATCATCAACTTTGATTTATTTTCATGGCTTTGAACAAAGCTGGGATGTGAATGGCTTCCAGAATTTCATTCCCACTTCACAAGTTAATAGCATAAACATTAACCAACCAAACCAACTTATATTATATATAAAAAGTATAATATTAAAACTAAAAGATGAAGAGCCTGAAAATTTCAATAGTTTTAAAGAAAAGATACTAAGTTCCCAAAGTTTAATAAAAGAGTTCGATGCTGATTTCAATATTAGAACTGGACGTGCAGAAATATGGGTAAAATATTCAGAATCAGATTTTAAAAGACCATTAGAAAACGAAGGATTGGGTTTTCAAGAATACATATACCTATTAGTTTTAATACTCTTATATCCAAACAAATTAATTGTGATGGATGAAGGTCTTGTGCATATGCACAGAGAATTATTACGCAATTTTATTACATCAATCACTGATACCAATTTTCAAATATTAATGACTAGCCATGTGAGAGAATTAGTTCAAATTCTAGATTATTCAAATTTAATTTACTGTTCAAATAAAAATGGAAAAATTGAAGTTCAAAACTTTTCATCAATTGATGATTTAAAAGCAGTTTATACTGAACTAGGGTATTTGGATGAATCAAATCTTGCGTGACAATATACGTAATGTTTATAGATCTCTATTTAGCCAAATCCCATCACTAACCCGGCCAAAAAGGGAATTTCAAGTTAGAAATTTCAATGTTATTGAATCATGGATTGATGAAGAAATCAAAAAAGCAGGAACACATACAGAAATAGCTTCGAGAATATGCCAAATAATACTAACCAGGGAACCATTTTGTGTTGCAAATTTGAAAATGGCTTTTACAATCGCCTACCTTTATTTACAAACAATTTCAAAAGAAAGTTTAAATCCGATTAGCATTCCTTCAACAGCTCCAAGTTTTACGATAGCAGAAATTAGCGAAATTGTAAAACATTGGATCCGATAATACTGTCACGTCGTATAACAGCGGCTTACTGCTTCGCTTCGGGACGAGCCCTCGCTTGGGCTGCGCCAAATTGTCCTCCTGTCACTCGTTTGCATCCGCAAACTCCGTGCCAGTCCCTAACGTCCCGTTGGGACTCAGGGTCGGACAACTTCAGTAAGCCTAGTTCGTTAGTTGCAATATGCTAAATTTCGTTCTCGTCAGGTTTCTTTATTTTACTTTTTTATTTATACGGAAGTCTGGATTAACAGTATATCTAACTCTTAACCCTTGTTGATCAAAGTCTCTCTTTGATTTACTTTGCCTCATTTGTTGAAGCATTCCGGTGGGACTTCCAGTTCCATTTTACCTACACTTTTTTACTCGTAAGGCATACTGCAACTAACAGCGTCTTAACGCTTCACTTCGGGACGTGCCCTCGTTCGGCCTTCGGCAAATTTCCCGCTACTCCTAACGCCTACTACGTAGGCTCAGGGCGGGAAACTTCGTTAACACTAGTTCGTTATGCGACATTTTGGAATTTTAAACTATGGAAATAAACAATTATCAATTAAGCTCCTATTTTCTTAATCAGAAATTATTTTTATCTAGCCTTAGCCCAAATCTTGTTGATGAATACGAGACGAAAGCTCTAAATATTAATTATTATGATGATCATTTAAATAAGATTTTCATAGATAAATATTCTATGGATCTTACACTTGAACATATTCAGCGTAACGAAGTTCCAGTTCTAGAAAAATTAATAATTACTAATGCCTTAAACATAGACTCTCTATTCTATTCAGATTATACATTTACTTTCAAAAATCTAAAAAAAGTAAACTCTTATGACAAACCTTTTCAAAAAACATTTTATCTAGAATTACCTCAGTATAATATAAAAATAGAGGGGGAATATAATACTGCTCATTATACTTGTAACACTGCATTTACAAATTTATCAAAAAAGTATAAGTGTTTCCTTTACGGAAAAATAGAATCCTTCAATGAAACAAAGAGAATACTAAAAATTAGACCAATTGTCTTTGCCGAGAAATTGATCAAATTTCAAAATGATAAAGACAATCACCCATTTAGAGCATATATAGTTGAAAAAAATAGACTAAATATAGAAGATTTCGATGAGTTTAAAAAAGTAAAAAAATTTAACAAGAAAGTTGATTTTTCTGTCCTGGCTTCCATTCCAGAAAAAGAAATTAAACGTATGTTTGCGGAGATTATTCACGAGAATAACATTCCGAAAGATTGGGGAGGAGAAACTTCAGACCTCTATACTTATAATTTACATTTAGGAAAGAAAAGAATAAGGGCGGCTTTCGCATTTAAGGGGCCGGCAAAAAACAAAGTACTTGAACCAAAAGATCTTGGAAAAAATGGGGATCAGATAGTAAGATTGTTTCATGAAACCGCTGACGTATATATTCTTCAACACTGTAATTATATCAAAGGAACGGTAGAAACAACAATGGATGCCTTTTCTACTCAACATTTACGATCTCGAAAATACGTAATAATTAATGGCGAAGATACTTATAGACTTTTAAAAAGTTATAATAAAATATAAGCCAAAACGTCGCATAACAGCATCTTCCCGCTACGCTTCGGGACAAGCCCTCGCTCGGCCTACGGCAAATTCCCTTCCGTCACGCTTCTCGCTCCGCAAGAAGACGCGCCGACGCTAACGCCTACTACGTAGGCTCAGCTACTGGGAACTTCGGGAAGACTAGTTCGTTATGCGCAATAGCTGAAATTTAATATAAAATAAAATTTTGGAGAAGAAATGAAATTTTACGTAATTATATTGCTTTTGATAGGCAATAGTATTTATTCTCAAACATTATTTGAAACACAAAGTAAAATAAGAACAGAAAAACCATTTTCAATTTATACAGGACAGAATAGTGTCTCTTACTATTATTCAATGCAATTTTTAGGGGCTTCTTACGCTTTCGACAGTAAAAATGAAATTGGTGTAAATTTGATATTTTCTAAATATTCGTCAAATGATAAAAAATCAATTTTACCTTCACCATCTTATTTATTCGTTTTTAATGAAAAATTTTCATTTGAACAAAATTCAATGAAAGTCTTTTATAATTATTATATTTTTAATTCACCATTTTTCTTTAATGCTACTATTGGCTCTCTACCAGAAGTATCCCAGACTTATTCTGCTATTATACTACCAATTTTTAGTAATAATAATTCGGAATTGAATATTAATGTTACAAGAAAAGCTACTGCTTACTTTTCACCTGGTTTAGGAATGAAATTAATTCTCG
Organism: Leptospira congkakensis; assembly: GCF_004770265.1. Taxonomy (NCBI): domain Bacteria; kingdom Pseudomonadati; phylum Spirochaetota; class Leptospiria; order Leptospirales; family Leptospiraceae; genus Leptospira; species Leptospira congkakensis. Next base: position 1,602 of record NZ_RQGQ01000021.1, on the reverse strand, counting down.
ATAATGGAATATTTTTTTCGGTTTTCGGTGGCCCAATGTTCATTTATGAAAATCAAATAAAATCAAATTCATATAGTTATTTAACATCGAATTCTGATTATCAAAATATTCTTTCTACATTTATTTTCGACTACTTGATTGAATCAAAGAAAAAAGATCTATTTGGATTTTCAAAAAGAAATTCAGAAGCATACATAGATTTTTCAGCAGGAATCTCGTTCTAATAAATCAGCTACTGCGCATAACAGCGTCTTCCCGCTACGTTTCGGCACAAGGCCTCACTCGGCCTGCGGCAAATTCCCTTCCGTCACGCTTCTTGCTCCGCAAGAAGACGCGCCGACGCCAACGCCTCCTTCAGAGGCTCGGCTTCAGGGAACTTCGGGAAGACTAGTTCGTTATACGAAATGGCATAAACTTTTTAAAATATGATAAATAATAATGAGAAATTCGCAATATTAACATTTTACAATGCAAATGTTAATTTAAGTGAAAGTATTATTAAAATCAATGAAAATCTATCAATAGCTACTGAATTTCCGATTGAAATAGATAATTATTGGAAAAAATGGATTGGAGATATTCAATCTGAAAAAATCAAAAATTCAAATTTATCAATCTTTTTTAAAGAGAAGGTTGAGAATCCAAATATCATAGATAGAAATAATAGGGAGTGTGAATCTAAAGTATATTTATTCTATTGTTCTTTAGTTACTATTACTGAACTACTTTGTGATTATTTTCCCCTACAATTCACAGGTGCAAAATATAATAATATTTTTGAAATTCAATCGTTTTCTCAAATGTTGAAACCGGAATTTGTAAACGGAACACCTTTTCGTAGAATAGATAAAACAGTAATAGATGATGCAATTCAGAATTATTTGGCATTAATTCAACTTTCTTCTTTAAAGAAACATTCACGAATTTTCAGAGGAATTAATTATTTTCTAGATGGCATTACTACAGATGATTGGAAAAATAAACTTCATAATTATGTAAGAGTTATCGAAGCTTTCATAAATCCGGAAATAGGTAACACCCAAAGGCAATTTAAATCTAGAACAGAATTGTTCATAGGTCCTTCATTTCATTCCTTAATGGAAAAAGTATATGCAATCAGAAGCAACATTGAACATGTTCACGAGATACAAAGAGGATTTGATAACCTTAATGCTACTCAATTCCAGAAATTGACAATTATTACTCAAAGCATTTCTCGGTATTTATTAAATTTCTTCCTGAGTAATAAAAATATTTGGAATTATTTCGAAGATTCTACAATTGATGAATTTTGGAAATTATCTCCTGAAAAACGAATGGAAATCTGGTCTGATAATTTTGATATAAATAGCCTATTAGAAGAGATAGACAAGCTTATATAAGTAAAATCTATTAAATATGCCACTTCGCATAACAGCAACTAACCGCTTCGCTTCGGGACTTGCGCCCTCGCTCGGTCTGCGACACATAGGCTTCTGGCACTCCTCTTGCTTACGCAAGCGTCGTTCCAGTCCCTAACGTCCCGTTCGGGACTCAGGGCCAGCCTACGTCGGTTAGTCTAGTTCGTTAGTTGCAATGTGCTAAATTTCGTTCTCGTCAGGT